>JAGWZS010000149.1 GCA_018971905.1 Rhodospirillales bacterium
AACCTGCTCACTTTGCTGGCGCTGGTGCTGGCCATCGGGCTGGTGGTGGATGACGCGATCATCGTGGTGGAAAACGTCAACCGGCATCTGGACCTTGGCGAAAGCCCGCTGGTGGCGGCAAGGGCGGCGGCGGCGGAGCTGGCCGGGCCGATTGTGGCGATGACGGTGGTGCTGATTGCGGTTTATGTGCCGATCGCGTTCCAGTCCGGCCTTACTGGCGCGCTGTTCACCGAGTTCGCGCTGACGCTGGCGGGCTCGGTGACCATTTCCGCCATTGTGGCGCTGACACTGACGCCGATGCTTAGCTCTCGGTTCCTGAAGCATGTGGACCGGGAAAAACCGAACTGGGAAGGCAAGCTCATCAACTTCGTTGACGCGGCGTTCGAGCGGATTCATCGTGTTTATACGCGGCTGCTGCACGCCAGCCTGGATACGCTGCCGGTGACGCTGGTGTTTGCCGTGATCATCCTCACCAGCATCTATTTCCTGGCCGCGGGCTCAAAGAGCGAGCTGGCGCCACCAGAGGACCAGGGGGTGGTGCTGTTTGCCAGCACATCTGCCCCAGATGCGACAATTGGCCAGCGAGCGATGTGGGATTCGCATCTTAATGCCGCGATGCTGAAATATCCAGATGTTGCACATACGTTCCAAATCGATGTGCCGGGTACCAATATTCTTGGTGCGGTGCTGAAGCCATGGGGCCAGCGCCGCCCCGCCGCCACGCTGCAAACCCTGATGCAGAATGAAGCCTATCAGGTGGATGCCGGCCAGCAGGTGGCGGCGTTTCCGTTGCCACCGCTGCCTGGTTCTTCAGGAATGCCGGTGCAGTTTGTAATTAAAACCACCAGCGATTTTCAGGTGCTTTACCCTTACGCGCAAAAGCTGCTGCGGGCGGCGCTGGCCAGCGGTAAGTTTATTTTTCTGCAAAGCGATCTGAAGATCGACCAGCCGCAATCAACCGTGGTGATCGACCGCGACAAAGCGGCGGCCCTGGGTTTGAACATGAGCCAGATAGGTGCTGCCCTGGGCGAGGCGCTGGGCGGCGGCTATGTAAATTATTTCGATCTCGACGGGCGCTCCTATAAAGTTATTCCGCAGACAGAGCGCAAGGCCAGACTGAATGTTTCGGATCTGAACAATTATTATGTGCTGTCTTCTAACGGCATCAACGTGCCGCTTTCGGCGATCGCGACGATCCAGACCAGCGTGATTCCAGAAACGATCAACCATTTCCAGCAGCAGAATTCAGCCACGCTGGAAGGTGTGGTAGCGCCCGGCGTGGCCGAGGCGGATGCGCTGCATACGTTGCAGAAGCTGGCGAAACAAATTCTGCCGCCCGAAGATACGATCGATTACGGCGGGCTGATGCGCCAATATGTGCAGACCAGCAGCGCCTTCATCTTCACCTTCATCTTCGCGCTCATCATTATCTTCCTGGCGCTGGCGGCGTTGTTCAACTCGTTCCGCGACCCGCTGATTATTCTCGTTTCTGTGCCGATGTCGATCGCCGGCGCGCTGACCTTCATTTACATCGGCATTGGGGGCTTGAGCCTGAACATCTATACCGAGGTGGGGCTGGTGACGTTGATGGGGCTGGTTTCCAAACACGGAATTTTGATGACGGAAGTGGCGAACGAGGCCAGGCTGCGCGGCATGGGCAAGCGCCAGGCCATTGAATACGCCGCAAACATAAGGTTGCGGCCGATTTTGATGACGACGGCGGCCATGGTGGTGGGCGTGCTGCCGCTGATTATTGCCAATGGTGCTGGGGCGGCTTCGCGCTACGCCATGGGCATGGTCATCGCTGGCGGGCTTTCCATTGGCACATTGTTCACTTTGTTTGTTGTTCCAGCGGTTTATATGCTGCTGGCCAGCGAGCATTATGGCCATGAGGCGGAGGGGGCAGGGTAGTATCTCTGCGATACAACCGAAATAATTAAATTGGGGTTTATAATTATCCAAAGTTGTGGCAGCGTGCCCTGCCATGAAGAAGCAGCGCGTGCCAGGAGGATTTGCTGACGTATCAATGCTTGAGGCATTGTCGCCAGAGATTCGCCCGGCGCCTTTGGCTGTTGGCACAGATGGGCACAGGGCGCGGCTGCGCGCACGGTTTCTGGCTGGTGGCCCGGAGGCACTTGCAGACCACGAGCTGATCGAGATGACCTTGTTTCTGGCGCTGCCCCGCCGGGACACCAAGCCCATTGCGCGCGCGCTGCTGGCCAAGTTCGGCTCTTACGCCAATGCCATTTCCGCTCCGGTGCCGGATTTGCTGGGCATAGAGGGGCTGGGTGAGGCAGGTGTATCGGCGCTGAAACTGGTGCAGGCGGCTTCCCAACGGCTGGCGAAAGCCGAGGTGCTCTACCGCCCGGTGCTGAGCAACTGGGACAGGCTGATGGAATATCTCCAGGCCGTGCTGGCGCGGGAGAAGGTGGAGCAGTTCCGGGTGCTGTTCTTGGACAACCGCAACCGCCTGCTGGCGGATGTGCCGCAGGCCACCGGCACGGTGAACCAAACGCCAGTTTACCCGCGCGAGGTGGTGAAGCGTGCGCTGGAGCTGAACTCCACCGCCATCATTCTGGTGCATAACCATCCCAGCGGTGATCCGTCGCCGTCGGACGACGACATCGTGATGACGCAGGAGATCAAAAAGGCGGCCAGCGCGCTGGCCGTGGTGCTGCACGACCATATCATCGTCGGCAATGGAAGCTGGCTGAGCTTTCGCAAGACGGGGCTGTTATGAGGCCCAGCCCGTGAGCACCGCCATGTGCAATTGCGCCGCCATGCGGCCATTTTCCTGGGGCAATGTGGCCAGAGCTGCGGCAAACAGCGCCCGGGGCGGAATGGTGCGGCTGCGCCCGGCCAGGGCATTTGTCTCGCCGGCGGCACGGAGATCATGCAGCAGGGCCAGCGGGTTGGCGTACAGGAACTGCAACGCCTCAAGGTCTGCGACCGGATGCGTGAAGCCTGCACGCTGGAGCAGCCCGGCGCAGTCCCGCAGATCCGGGAAGGGTGATACCCGCGGGCTGACCCGGCCGGTGAATTGTTCCTCAGCCTCCAGCAATGCCAACCGGAGCGCGTGCAATGTGCCCAGCACCGGCAGGCTGGCCAGCAGCAGCCCGCCTGGCCGCAGGGCGCGGCGAAGCTGGATGAGGGCGCCGGGCAGATCGTCCAGAAAATGCAGTGAAAAAGGCGCCAGGATTACATCGTATGCCTCTGGCGCCAGGCCGAAATCCGCCGGGCCAGGCAGAAGAATAGGGCGGCCGCCGGCGAGGCTGGCCATGGCGGGAGAAAAATCCGCGCTGTCCACCAGCATTCCGCGCGCGGCCAGCTGCGGGGCCAGGGCGCCGCGCCCGCCGAAATCCAGGGCACGCGCAAAGCGCGTGGTGGTATCGTCCAGCCGGTCCAGCAGGCGTTCGGCCAGATCCTCCAGAACGGGACGAACAGAGGCGAGACGCCGCGCCGCCCTGGTTCGGTGTTTTACCATCGCGTCAAAGTCAAAGATGTTCTGCACATGAAGCCCCTGTTGCGCTGGATTCTGGATAGCGTTTTGCCGCCGTCCTGTCTCGCGTGCAGCGAGATGGTTCAGGCGGATGGGCAGCTATGCCTGAAATGCTTCGGCAGCGCGAATTTCGTGACAGCACCTTTGTGCGATTGCTGTGGCGTGCCGCTGCCCTTTACGGAAGATGGCGCCAAAGCCGAACTATGCAGCGCCTGTGAGACGTCGCCCCCGGCTTTTGCAATGGCCCGCGCCGCGCTGCGTTATGATGACACAACCAAGAAAATGATCTTGCCGTTGAAATATGGCGACCAGAGCGAAGCCGCAGCGGGCTTGGCGCGGCTGATGCGCCGCCCCGGCGAGGCGATGCTGCAATCGGCGAATCTGCTGGTGCCGGTGCCGCTGCACGCGGCCAGATTGCGCCAGCGCCGCTACAACCAGGCGGCGGTTTTGGCGATTGCACTGGCCAGGCTTACCGGCCGGCCGCTGGGGCTGGATGCGCTGCGCCGCTGGCGGGCAACCCGAAGGCTGGAGGGTTTGAGCGCGGTGGAACGCCGGGAAGAGCTTGCGGATGCCATATCGCTGAGGCGGGGGGCGGAGGTGGCGGGCAAGCGCGTACTGCTGATTGACGACGTTATGACAACCGGCGCAACCGCGCATCAATGCGCCAAGGCGCTACGAGAGGGAGGCGCCGAGCGGGTGGATGTGCTGACCCTGGCGCGCGTGGCTGACCCGCGTTTGGAATAGATACACCTTGCATTCGGCAAACGCTCGGCTATTTGTTCGAGGAAATGCCCGATATCGAAATTTATACCCAGCCTTATTGCCCATATTGCGCGCGTGCCGTTGCGGTGCTGGAGCGTAAGGGGGCGGGCTTCAAGGAAATTAACGCGCCGCACGGTACTGAAGAGCGCGAGGAAGCGATCCGGCGCTCAGGCGGCCGCACCTCTGTGCCGCAGATTTTCATCGGCGGCCGCCATGTTGGCGGATGCGACGATCTGCTGGCGCTGGAACGCGCCGGCAAGCTGGATGCGCTGCTGGTTCCATGATCCATTACCAGCTTCGTTGTGACGCAGGCCATGAATTTGATGGCTGGTTTAAGGATAGTGCCGGCTTCGAGGCGCAGGCGGCGTCTGGCTTCGTGGCCTGCCCGTCTTGCGGTAGTGTGGATGTTGCAAGGGCGTTGATGGCGCCCGCCATTCCGCGCAAGGGCGGTGAGATTGTCCTGGCTGAGCCACCGCCAACCGCTGCGGCGCCACAGGCCGCCGGTGGCGCGCTGCCGGATTCAGTGCGCGTGGCCTTGCAGAAGCTGCGCGAAGAGGTTGAGAAGAACTGCGATTATGTCGGCGCTGATTTTGCCGAGGAAGCGCGGCGGATTCATTACGGTGAAGCGGCGCCACGCGGTATTTATGGCCAAAGCTCTGAAGAGGAT
>JAGWZS010000150.1 GCA_018971905.1 Rhodospirillales bacterium
GGGCCGGTGAGGGGCTTGCCGCTCAACAGCGCGGTCAGCCAATTGTCCAGCAGCGGAATCTCCGCGCCGTCGCACAGCATGATGATGGTTGTGCCGGGGTCTTCGGTAATATGCACATGGTGAAACAACCCTGGATGCTGGCGGTTCTGCACCTGCGCCTTCATGCCGCCCGCCACCAGATGCCGGGAGAGTGCTTCCGCCGCGCGGCCGCAGAACAGCTCCAGGGGGAGATCGTCGCGCTTGCTGTGCGGGCGGCGGGTGAATACCGGCTCTGGCAGGCGCTCCACGGCCGCGCCCTGCGCCGCGAGGCGCAACTGCAGATCATATTCCTCCGCCCCGGCCCGTCCGGGGTCAAAGCCGCCGGCCGCGCGCAGGGCTTCGGCGCCGTACCACACCCAGTCGCCGATATAAGCGGCCTGGCGCAGGCGGGTGATGTCCCAGCCTGGCTTGTGACGGATCCAGCCGCCGCCTTCCCGGGGCACAATCTCGTCGGAATAGATCATGTCCGCCTTCGTGCGCGCCGCCAGCAGCGCAAAGCGCAGGCAGCCATCCGGGGCGATGATGTCGCCGGCGTTCAGAATGGCGACATAATCCGCCGCCTCGGCGCCCAAATTCAGTTCAGCGCAGAGGCGGCGCGTCATCGCCTCCGGCTCCGGCGGCACGGCGATGATGGAGATGCCCTCCAGCGCCAGCGTATCCGCCGCCAGCACTTTGATGCTGTGGGGTGGCATCCATTGGCCGCGCAGGCTCTCCAGCGTGTCGTTCACCGCCGCGGCGCGCCCGGTGGGGGCGGCGATGAGCACCGCCAGCCGGGGCAGTTTGCCTGCGGTATCGCGCAGCGCCTCCAGCCTGGCGCGGGCGCCTTCATCGGTGCGGGCAGCCGGGCGCATGGCGGCGGCGGGGCTGGTCTGGTCAGCTGCCGGGAGGATTGTGCCGCCGAAAGCGGGCAGAGCGCGGCCGTGGCTGGTGCCGATCTCGTTGAGGAAACCAACCAGATCCGCCGTTTCGGCGGCCAGGCCATCCCATAGCTCCGGTACGAAATCCCGCGCCAGAATTGCCTCCCAGGTGCGGGTGACGAGATCGCGCAAGGGCCGGCTGAGACCGGTGCTGGGGAGCTTCTCGGAGCGGTTGAGCTGGCCGGTGAGATAGGCGCTGGCCGCCACCAGATTATCCCCCTCCGGCCCCTGCAGCGTCAGGCCAAGCGCCGCCTCGATCCGGCGCAGCTGTGCGGCGGGTTCGCCCAGCAGATCGTGATAGGTAAGCCAGCAGCGCGGCAAATGCCGGGCGTGGCGTTCCGCATCGGTAGCGTAGCTCATCCAGAGCAGCAGGGCATGGGCGCGCGAGAGGCCGTTCTTGCGGCTCTGGCTGGACGCGGCGGTCCATGGGTCGCGGAAAATATGCACCACATGCGGCTTGTGCCCAGCCTGTCTGGCCACGCGCTCGTAAAGCGGCAAGGTGCGACACAGATGCGGATGCTTCAGACCCCAGAGCCGGTCCTCCTGGCCGAAGCGGCGGCGCAGAATTTCGTCGAGCTGGGTGGCCAGCGGGGCGATGTCTGCACGGTCTGTCCAGCCGTCTGGCAGGCCGCGCACGTCTGTCCAATCCACGCCGAGGCGGTTGAACAGATGCACGTCCAGTTCGATCAGTTCAGGAATTTCATAGAAGCCGAGCGGATTATGCTCGTTTGGGTCGGCATCGTTATAAAATTTTACGCCTGCCCGTTGCAGCGCCCCGGAAAGGGCAGAGGTGCCGCTGCGGTAATAGCCGACGATGAAGATGGCGTCGCTCATGGCAAGGGCTCCTCAGAGATATTTGAACAGGCTGAGGCTTTGCGCCGAGCCAAAGGTTTTCATTGCCGCCTGCACGGCGGTCATGGTCTGGTCCAGCGCCGAGATGGCGGCTGGCATGTCCACGGCGGTGGCGTTGTTCACCGTGGTTTGCACTGCCGTCTGCTGAGCGGTGTTGCTGGTGGCGGCGCTGGCAAGGGCCTGCAATGTTACCCCGTTCTGTGCCTGCGCGGTGGTAACCGCCTGCTGGTATTGCGCCAGCCCGGCCAGGCTCTGGTTAAGCACCTGGCTGGTTTGCGCCACCTGCGCTGGCGTGGCCTGGGCGCTGCTGAGGGCTGTGGAGATTTGTTGGAGCAGCGCGAAGGCCGATTGCGGCCGCGCGGGTGAAACGGTGAAACTGTCGCCATTTGCGGGGGCGCCGGTGATCTCGTAATTCACCCCGGCCAGTTGCAGATTGGTTTGGCCGCCGCTGTTCAGCGTGCCGGTGGAAATGGTGGTGCCGCCTTGTGTTGCGGTGTAGCTGGTGGTGTTGCCGGCCACCGCGAAGGCCACCGTGATGGGCGCGCTGCCCTGCTGGAAGGCATTGGCCGTGGCAACATTCGCCAGGCCCTGCTGCAGCATTTGCCCGGTGCCGGCATTGCCCGTATTGGCGGTGACCACCGAGGTGCCATCCCCCGCGAGGGCCGAGGTGAACGCCTCGCCATTCACCAGCGTGTTGGCGGTGTTGCCCTGGCCGATGGTGGCCTGGCTTTGCCCGGAGTCGCCGAAATAGACGATATTGCCGCTGGAATCTGGCTGAAACGGTGCCAGCGTGCCGCGCGAGCCGCCGAACAGATAGCTGCCATTGGGGGCAATTGTGTTGCCAACCGAAAGCAATTGCTTGGACGCGCTTTGCACCTGCAAGGAGAGCGCGTTGAGGTTTTGCGAATTGGTGGTGCCGCTGAGCGCCTGCAGCACGATGGACTGAACATTGTCCAGCAGCGCGGTGGCAGAACTGTAAGCGTTGTTGGCGGCACCAAGCTGCGTTTGAATCGTGGCCTGGGTGGTGTTGTCGTTGCTCAGCTGGCTTACTTGGTCGTTGCCGAGGGCAGCCGTTTGGTAGGCGGCGGGGTTCTGATCTGGTGTTTGCACCTTCAGCCCGGTGGAAATTTGCTGCTGCAACGCGCTTATCTGCGCTTCCTGCGCTGTCAGCGTGTTGGTGAAATTACTGTAGAACGAAAGCTCCATTTTTGGATTCCTTCAGGCTTTAGGCCATTGATTCGGTTTTGGTGGAGAGGCGCACCGGCAGATTGGGCAGGTCTTGCGTCGCGCGGTTCTGGGCGATGGTGTGTTCCAACCGCATTGCGCTGTCCAGGCGTTCCTGCAAAAGTCGGCGGCGGGCACGTAATTCCGCCAGGGCGGTGGCACAGCCGGAAAGCTGCGCCTGCTCGGTGGCGATTGTTTCAGCCAGCTGCTGCGCGGCTGCTTCGGCCTGGGCGCTGAACTGCCCGGCGCGTTTCGCATCGCCCGCGCACACCACGCCGCCGCCGCGCCATAAATGGCCCAGCCGGGTTTGGTAAGCGGCCAGCACCTCGCGCTGCGCCGCGTAGCGTTGCAGGGCGGCGTTGTGGCGGTTCAGGCTGTCCAGCAGGGCGGCTTCCTTGGCTGCCGCCAGCAGGTCCAGTTTCGCGAGGGCCTGGGGTTTCATGCCGCGTCTCCAAACAGGGCCCGCAGTTTGGCCAGCGACTCAGCCAACCCCATGCGCGAAGCCGCATCCTGCCGCAGCAGATCTTCCATGGCCGGCATGAGCTGCAAGGCTTCATCCAGCAGGGCATCGCGCCCCGGCGCGTAGGCGCCAAGGTCCAGAATATCCTGCTTCTCGCGCTTTCTGGCCCAAAGGGCCCGGAAGCGCCCGGCAAGCTGTAGATGCTCTTTGCTCACCAGCCCTGGCATGGGCCGCGAAAGCGAGGCGGAAATATCGATGGGCGGATAAATGGCTGCCTCTGCCATGGCGCGGGAGAGCACGATATGCCCATCCAGTATCGCGCGGGCGGTGTCGGCCACCGGGTCGCCCACATGGTCGTCGCCTTCCACCAGCACGGTATGAATGGCGGTGATGGAACCCTGGCCTGGCCCGCCATTGCCAGCACGCTCCGCATAGGCGGACAGCGTGCCGAACACCGAAGGCGGATAACCCCTGGTGGCCGGTGGTTCGCCCGCCGCCAGCCCGATTTCGCGCAATGCCATGGCCAGGCGCGTCAGGCTGTCCACCAGCAGCAGCACATGTTTGCCCTGGGCGCGGAACGCTTCAGCGATGGCGGCGGCGCGGTAGGCGCCATGCACCCGGGCCAGGGCGGTGTCATCCGCCGGGGAGGCAACAACCACCGCGCGCGGCCGCGCCGTACCCAGATGGTCCTCGATAAACTCCCGGATCTCGCGGCCGCGTTCGCCAATCATCGCCAGCACCACCACATCGGCCTGAGCGTGGCGGGCGATCATGCCCAGCATGGTGGTTTTGCCCACGCCAGAGCCCGCGAACAACCCCACCCGCATACCGCGCCCCAGCGTGGTGAGCGCGTTGATGGCCGCCACCCCGGCATCGAACGGGGTTTCAATTCTGGCGCGGGCCATGGGGTTGATGGGGCTGCCCAGCATCGGCCACGGCGCGGCGGCTTCGGGCGTGGTGCCGCCATCCAGCGGGTTGCCGCGCGCATCCAGAATCCGGCCGAGCAAGGCGGGGCCGGTCATCACCGCCATTTCGGTGGTTTCCACCCGTACCCGCGCCCCGCGCATAATGCCGCGGGTGCCTTGTTCGGGCATCATCAGCATCGCCCCGGCCTCAAACCCGATAATCTCGGCGGCGGCCTCGCCATCTGCCTGCTCAATCATGCAGCGTGCCCCGATGGGCGCGTGCAGCCCGCTCACGCGCAGCATCTCGCCATTCGCCCGCAGCACGCGGCCATAGCGCCGCACGGGCGGCGCGGCGCGCGCGGCACGCAGGCTCTCCGTGGTGCGGTGGGTCAGGCTTTCCAGCGTGATCATGCCGCGCTTTCATCCGGCAGGGCGAGTCCGGCGCGCAGGGCGGTGAAACGGCTTTCCAGCCGCGCATCCCATTCCGTCTTGTCCAGCCGGTCGCCATCTTCCGTTAGCAATTCCAGCAA
>JAGWZS010000151.1 GCA_018971905.1 Rhodospirillales bacterium
GATTCTTATTGATGCGCGCAAGGGCGTGCTGACGCAGACCCGCCGCCATTCCTACCTCGCCCATCTCATCGGCATCCGCCACATCGTGCTGGCGGTGAACAAGATGGACCTGATCGGCTACGACCAGGACAAGTACGACGCCATTGTGGCCGAGTACCGGCAGTTCGCGGAAGGCATCGGCATCAAGCATTTCACCCCCATGCCGATCTCTGGCTATGCCGGGGATAATATCACCACGCGCTCGGAAAACACGCCGTGGTATAATGGTGTGCCGTTGGTAGAGTTCTTGGAAACGGTAGAACTGGACGCGACCGCCGACCAAGCCAAGCCCTTCCGCCTGCCGGTGCAATGGGTGAACCGCCCGAATCTGGATTTCCGTGGGTTCGCCGGGCAGATCGCCAGCGGCGTGGTGAAGCCGGGCGATGAAGTTCGGGTTCTGCCCTCCGGCAAAACCTCAACCGTTTCACGCATTGTCACCATGGACGGCGATTTGCAACAGGCGGTTGCCGGGCAGTCCGTCACGCTTTGCTTTGCCGATGAGATCGACTGCTCGCGCGGCGATGTCATCACCCCGGCCGATGCGCCGGTGCAGGTGGCGGATCAGTTCGAGGCCACGATCGTCTGGATGGCTGATGAGGCGATGACGCCGGGCCGCGCCTATTGGATCAAGCTCGGTACCCAGACCGTGTCCGCCTCCATCCAGGCGCCGAAATATCAGATCAACGTCAACACGCTGGAACATGCGGCGGCGAAGACGCTGGAGCTGAACGCCATCGGTGTTGCCAACATCACCACGGACCGGCCGATTCCCTTCGAGCCATATGAGAAGAACCACGCGCTGGGCGGGTTTATCGTTATCGACAAGATGACCAACGCCACCGTGGCGGCAGGCATGCTCAGCTTCTCGCTGCGCCGGTCGCAGAATGTGCATTGGCAGGCGCTGGATGTTTCGCGTGAGGTTCATGCGGGCCTAAAGAATCAGAAGCCCGCGGTGCTGTGGTTCACGGGCCTCTCAGGTGCTGGCAAATCCACCATCGCCAACCTGGTGGAGAAGAAGCTGGTGCGGATGAACCGCCATACCTTCCTGCTGGATGGCGATAATGTCCGCCACGGGCTGAACAAGGATCTGGGCTTTACCGAGGCGGACCGGATCGAGAACATCCGCCGCGTGGGCGAGGTGGCGAAGCTGATGAGCGATGCCGGCCTCATCGTCATCACCGCCTTCATCTCGCCCTTCCGCTCGGAGCGCGAGATGGTGCGCAAAATGATGGCGCCCGGCGAGTTCGTGGAAATCTTCATAGACACAGCTTTGGAAGAAGCCGAACGCCGCGATGTGAAGGGGCTCTATAAAAAAGCCCGTTCCGGCGAGCTGAAGAATTTCACCGGCATCGACAGTCCTTACGAGCCGCCATATGACCCGGAGATTCACATCAACACCGCGAAGATGACGCCGGAGCAGGCGGCGGACCTCATCATTGAAAGGCTGATTCCGTGACCGATCTGGAACTGGCGAAGGCCATTGCTGAAGGTGCAGGCAAGATCCTTCTGGATTTGCGCGCCACCGGTTTGTTCGAGGGCAAGGCGCTCGGCAAGGCGGGGGACCGCGTGGCTAATGAGTTCATCATGACGGCATTGCGCGAAAACCGGCCGGATGACGCCATCCTTTCAGAGGAAGAGAAAGACAGCGCGGCGCGTCTTTCCGCAGAACGCGTCTGGATCGTCGATCCGCTGGACGGCACCCGTGAATATGGCGAGGGCCGCACGGATTGGGCGGTGCATATTGCTCTGTCCATGGGTGGCAAGCCCGCCATCGGCGCGGTGGCGTTGCCGGGTGTGGGGCAAGTGTTTCTGTCCGAGCCTCAGGCTTTGCCGAGCTTGCCGCAAAAGCTGCGCGTGCTGGTCAGCCGCACCCGCCCCGCGAAGGAGGCTTTGGCCGTGGCAGAGGCGCTGAACGCCGAGCTGGTCCCGATGGGCTCGGCTGGGGCAAAGGCAATGGCGGTGCTGCGCGGGGAGGCAGATATTTATCTGCACACTGGCGGGCAATATGAATGGGATAATTGCGCCCCCGGCGCCGTGGCTCTGGCCGCAGGGCTGCACGCGACCCGCGCCAACGGTTCGCCTCTGGCCTACAACAATGCTGACCCGTATTTGCCGGATCTGCTGATCTGCCAAGCAGAGCTGGCGCCAAAGGTGCTGGAGGTTCTCTCCAAGGTTCCGGCCTGAATTCCTAAAAGTTTTGGCAATTATATACTTGGCCAGGGCCATCAATGGCCTGCGCGGCGACCTGCAGCGGCTTGGCGTGCGCGGGCAGCTGCTATAGCTTTGAAACACCAGAGGGTGAGGCGATGCGGGTTGGGTGCGTATTGATGCAGAAGAACGAGGTGAACGCCCTGGAGCCCTGGCTGCTTTACCATGCGCATCTCTTCGGCATGGAAAATCTCTGCGTCATCGACCATGGTTCCACCCACCCCAAGGTTCTCAACACCCTCGCCTGGTATGAGCATGAGGGGCTGCAGGTGGTGCGCCTGCCAGCCGCGGCTGATTACCAGCGCAAAGGCGAGTTTGTGACCGAGCAGTTGCAGGCAATGGCGACGCGAGGCGGGTATGACTTTCTGCTGCCCATCGATTGCGACGAGTTTCTGGCATTAAGGCGGGAGGAAGGTGGCTTTACCTGCGTGCGTGAGGAGATTCTGGCCTGCCTGCGCGCCTACGTGGGCAGGGCTGAAACGCTGGAGATCAAGCAGAACCTGCTCAATATTCTGGGCCATCCTGGCCGGTTTTGGGTGTTTCCATATCAAAAAGTATTCTTCCCCGCCGCCCATGTCGGGGTGGTGGACCATGGGTCGCACACGGATGTTTCCGGGCGCGGCAACGGCCTTTTGGAAACCCCGTTGGTCTATCTGCATTTCCACCATAAAAGCTGGACGGAGCAGGTGAAGGCTGGCACGGAAAAGCTGCGCCCCTTCGTGAATGTGGACGATCCCGCGGCGATGGAGGCATTCAAGGGCATCGGCTGGCATCTTCTGGTTCACATGAACGCCGGGGAGGAGGTCTATAACGGCATGATGAATGCGCCGCCGGGTCAGCCCGAGGTCAGCGGTCTTCTGGAGCTGTTCGACAAGCTGGGGATTGATCCGTTATTCTTCGAGCAAACCGTACCCCCAGAGACTTGGCTTAGCCCGTCCAGCTCAATGAACACATAATGTAAGCCGTCTTTTATGGTGCCGTGGCGGTGATGAGGTGGATGGTCGCAGCCAGCCTTACCCCGCCAGGCACGATCTGCGCGTAATTAGGCAATGCGGCGCGAATGGTATTGTAAGCCGTCTCACGCTGCGTCAGGCTTGCATGTTTTTCATCCAGCAGCGCGCCAGATGGTCCCATGGTGCAGGCAATGCGCGCTTCCTCGTCCAGCGAAACCCCGCGCAGGAATAGGTTCTGCACCGTTACCTCACCATGGCTCCAGCCGGATTCCTGAAGAATCGCCAAGACATAATCAGGGTCGTCGAAGGCGAGCGGTCCGGCCGCGCGGTGCGCGCGTTCTGTGCCGGGGCCAAGCTGCGCCTGCACGATGGCCAGGGGCTTTGCCCAATGAACATTATCAGCCAGGGGCGCCCAGGCGGCGAAGGCAAGCCGCGCCCCAGGTGCGGCGCTGCGGCGCAGATTGGCGAAGGCCGCCACCGGATTTTCAAAAAACATCACGCCGAAGCGCGAGATGAACACATTCGCGGGCGGGGTGAAATAATCCGTCTGCGCATCGCCGAAGGCGAATTCAAGATGTCCGGCATGTTCCCTGGCGGCAAGTTCCCGCGCGGCTTCCAGCATGGGGTGGGAAATATCCACACCCAGAACATGTCCGCTAGGTCCTACTTTCTGCGCGGCATCCAGACTGGTGAAGCCGGCGCCGCAGCCAACGTCCAGCACATGCTCGCCCGGTTGCAATGCTGCGGCTGCTATTACGGCGTCACTTACCGGCGCCAGCCGCGCTTCCATGGCGCCGCCCAACCCCAGCCATTTTGGTCCGGCAATTTCGTTCCAGTAGGTTTTCTGCGTCTCGTTGGCCATATCAGCGTGCCTCCTGAATCCCCTTCGCGGCGGCATGGCCGCTGGTCCAGGCCCATTGGAAGTTATAGCCGCCGAGCCAGCCTGTCACGTCCACCGCCTCGCCGATGAAATAAAGCCCCGGCACAATCCTGCTGCCGCAATCGCGGGAGTGCAGCCAGGCGGTGTCCACCCCGCCTGCCGTCACCTCGGCTTTCGTAAACCCCTCCGTGCCGCTGGGCGTGAATTTAAACCGGTTCAGCTTTGTCCCCAGCGCATGCAGGGTTTTGTCGGGTAAATCGGCGAGGTTGCCTTCATGCCTCTCGGCCAAATATCCGGCGAAGCGGGCGGGCAGATGCTCCGCCAGCACGGCTTTCAGCCCCGCCTTGGGCCGGGCGCGCTTGGCGGTGGGCAGTGCCTCATCCATCCGCGTGCCGGGTACGAAATCCACGACGAAAGCCTTACCCGGCGCCAGATAGGATGAGATTTGTAAAACCGCCGGGCCGGAGAGCCCGCGATGGGTGAACAGCAAATTTTCCGAGAAGCGCGCCTTGCCTGCCTGCACCGTCACTGGCGCTGAAGCCCCCGCCAGCGCGCTCATCCAGCCAGCCTCGAAGGTCAGCGGCACCAGGGCCGGGCGCGGCGGCACCACGTCATGCCCGAATTGCCGCGCCAGCCGGTAGGCGAAATCCGAGGCACCCAGCTTCGGGATCGACAGCCCGCCCGTCGCCACGGCAAGATTTTTGGCGCGGAACACCCCGTGATCTGTCTCCACGCGAAACGCGCCGTCGTGAGACACCTCCCGCACCGTCACGCCGCAATGCAGGGCGGCATCGCCCATC
>JAGWZS010000152.1 GCA_018971905.1 Rhodospirillales bacterium
CTCCGGCAGGCTGGAAGCAACCGGCATTCCAGCCCCCTTGCTCGCGCACTACCTCGCGGAGCACGGCATAACCCCGGAAAAAACCGCGAATTTTTCCATCCTGTTTCTGTTTTCCATAGGTGTGACCAAGGGCAAATGGGGCTCACTCGTTAACGCGCTGCTGGACTTCAAACGTGATTACGACGCCAACACCCCGCTCGCCCGCGCTTTGCCGCAGCTTGCCGCCCTGCACCCCGCCGCTTACGGGGCGATGGGCCTGAAAGACCTCGGCCACGCCATGTTCACTGCCATGCGGTCCACGGGTTATCCGGAGCGGCTGCAAGAGGCTTATAATTTCCTGCCCACGCCGGAGATGATCCCGGCGGAAGCGCATGACCGGCTCATCCGTGGTGAGGGCGGCATGGCGAATTTATCCGCGCTGGCGGGTGGGGTGGCGGCCACCGCCATCGTGCCCTACCCGCCCGGCATTCCGCTGCTTATGCCAGGGGAAAATTTCGGCACCATCGACGGCCCGGTGCTGCGCTACCTCTCAGCCTTGGAGGATTTCGATAAGCGCTTCCCCGGCTTCGCGCACGACACACACGGCGTGGAGCCGGGCGAGGCGGGGTATCAGGCGCTGCGGTATTAAAGCATAATTGCCTTTAAATCGAAACGGTCTTACTTCTAAACCGTATATAAAAATGGGGTAAGTCATGAGCACTCGATTTGCTAAAATCATTGTCTTACTTGCCTTTTTTGCAGGCGCGGCTTTACCGGCTCGGTCTCAGCCAAACGAAATGCCTCCTGCAAGCTTCAATTGCGATACAGCAACCGGAAAGGATGCAAAAGTTATCTGCGCCACGCCTGCGTTGCGCCGCGAAGATGCGCGGTTGGGGGCTTTCTACTTAGCCGCGCTCTCAGCCAACCCCAACTCTCAAGCCGCGTTGCATCTTGACGAAAAGCATTGGCTCACTACGCGGGACCGGATGTGCGGCGTCAATTCCCACACACAAATTTTTGACCAGAATGGTCAGGTAAAAAACAGCCTGGAGAATTGTTTTTTTCAAAATTATCGCGGCCGCATTCTTTATCTGCAAACACTTTCTCGGTCTTTCGCGCCCCCAGACCCAGCTCCGGAGATAGCGCCTGGCGGGCAAGTTGTGGTCACCATGCCCGCCATGCCGCCAGGAGCTGGTTATCCTGGCCAAACGCTGGTTTCGATTAATGGCGTACCAGCAATGATCCGGGGCGGTGCACCAATTACAGCGGCACCTACAATCACGCCGTGGCAAGCCGCGCCGCCACCCTCAACCCCCGAGGAGGTGCGGGGTAAAGATCACCTCGCCCAAGCCGAACTTCTCGCCATCGTTAAAAACACGCGCACCCTATACCCGGCCTCACCGGGTTTTGGTCTACCGCCCCATACCGACATCACCTGCGCGCTCGCGGATAAGAATGCCTTTCCTGCCGCGATGACCCAAGGACAACACTGCCAACCAAACGAACTCAATACCTATCCACGCTCGCCATGGGGGCTGCCAGTATTGGTGTTCGCTCCCTGGGGTGACGATCAAAGTGCAAACCCCTCGATGTTCCAGGTGTATTTCAGTCTCGACCGTGCATATTATAATCCGTGTGCGGAACTGATCAAATACAGCGTAGGCACGGGCCAGGATAAAGGTTTAGCGCGGTTGTTTCTTGGCGATGGGTTACCGGTTGTCAGCGTGAAAGACGCCATAGCATCGGCGCCGGCGTGCGAAGAGGCCGCGTTCGATTTCGCGCTATGAGTTTCTGTAAAGACCTGTTGGCAATAGCCGGTACTGTTCATTTCTGATGCAGCTTGTTGGGCCAAGCCCAGTCCTTAACGCCCCCTACCTCCCCTTCGCGTCTACCCTGTCCGTTACCGCCAGCAGCAGCGTCAGCACACCAAACCCCAGCACAATGGCAAGCTGCCACAGCAAATCCCTGTCGGTCTCGTTACCAATGTCCAGAAAGCTGCGCAGCAGCTGCACCGCCGCAATCACGGTGATGGAGGAAAGCAATTTCAGCTTCAGCCCGGCGAAATCGATATGCGACATCCATTCCGGGCGCGGATCGCTGGTGCTGAACTCCACCTTGCGCACGAAATTTTCATAACCTGAGATGATCACCAGCACGACGAGATTAGCGGTAAGCGAAAGGTCGATCAGCGACAGCGCAAACAGCAGCAAGGCGGTTTCGCTCATCGTCCCAATCATCGGAATAACGTGAACAATCTCGCCCACGAAATAAACTACCAGCACGCCCAGTAAAAACAGCAGGCTGAGATAAATCGGCACAATCAGCCAGCGCCCGCCGAAGATAATAGCTTCGAGAATGCGGATGGCCGGGTTCATGCTTTTATCCCCTAAACATTGAAGCGGAACAGCAGAACGTCGCCGTCCTTCACCACATATTCCTTCCCTTCAACCCGCAGCTTGCCGGCGTCGCGCGCCCCGGCCTCGCCCTTGCCCGCCACGTAATCGTCATAGCCAATCGTCTCGGCGGCGATAAACCCGCGCTCGAAATCCCCATGGATCACCCCCGCCGCCCCCGGCGCCTTGGTGCCTTTTATAATCGTCCAGGCCCGCGTCTCCTTCGGCCCCACGGTGAAATACGTAATTAACCCCAGCAGCCCGTACCCGGCGCGGATAATCCTATCCAGCCCGGAATCCTCCAGCCCCAAATCCGCCAAAAACCCAGCGCGGTCTTCTTCCGGCAGCTGGCTCACCTCGGCCTCAATCGCCGCCGAGATCACCACATGCGCCGCACCCTGCGCCGCCGCCATCTCCGCCACGCGGGCAGACTGCGCATTGCCGGTGGCCGCCGCAGCTTCCTCCACATTGCACACGTAAAGCACGGGCTTGGAGGTCATCAGGTTCAGGCGCTTCACCGCCTCTTCCTCACCTTTCGGAATCACGGCGCGCACCGGCGTACCCGCCTCCAGCGCCTTGATCAGCGGCTCAATCAGCTCCAGCTCGGCCGCCGCCAGCTTGTCATTGCTCTTGGCTTTTTTCTGCAGCAGCGGCACGCGCTTGGTCAGGCTCTCCATATCGGCGATCATCAGCTCCGTTTCCACGGTCTCCGCATCGCGGATCGGGTCAACCGAGCCTTCCACATGGGTGATGTCGTCGTCTTCGAAGCAGCGCAGCACATGCACAATCGCATCCACCTCGCGGATATTCGCCAGAAACTGGTTGCCCAGCCCCTCACCCTTGGAAGCCCCGCGCACCAGCCCGGCAATGTCCACAAACTCCAGGCTGGTCGGCACAATCTTCACGGATTTACCAATTTCCGCCAGCACATTCATGCGCTTATCCGGCACCGCCACCCGGCCCACATTCGGCTCAATGGTGCAGAACGGATAATTCGCCGCCTGGGCCGCCACCGTGGCGGTGAGCGCGTTGAACAGCGTGGATTTGCCGACATTCGGCAGGCCCACAATCCCGCAATTAAACCCCATTCGTCTGCTCTCCGCTTACCCGCGCAATACGGGTCATGAAATCTTCCGGCCTGCCCTCAGCCAGCAACGGCGCTTCATCCGCCACCGCGCCCAGCAGCGTCCTCAGCCAGTCATGGTCTGCCTTGGCAAAATCCCCCAGCACATGGCCGGTCACCAGCGCCTTGTCCCCCGGGTGGCCAATACCCAGCCGCACCCGCCAGTAATCAGGCGTGGCAAGCTGCCTGTCCGTGCTGCGCAACCCGTTATGCCCGGCGTTGCCGCCGCCTTTCTTCACCCGGAGTTTTCCAGGTGCCAGGTCCAGCTCATCGTGAAAAAGGGTAATCTGCTCCGGGGCGATCCTAAAAAAATTTGCGGCGGCCTGCACCGCCTCGCCGGACAAATTCATATAGGTCATTGGTTTCAACAGCAGCACGCGCTGCGCCCCAACCCGCCCCTCGGCGGTCAACCCCTTAAACCGGGCCTTCCAGGGGGAAAAACCATGGCGGGCGGCAATCGCCTCCACGGCCATGAAGCCGATATTGTGGCGGTGCCGCGCCATGCCGGGTTCCGGGTTTCCAAGGCCAACCCACAACAACATGACGCGGCACTTACCTTAATGCTTACGCCTTACTTCTTGCCGCCTGCTTTCTTGCCGCCCTTGGCGGCGGCAGCGGCCGCAGCGGCGGCGGCCTCAGCGGCCAGCTGCTCGGCGGAAACCAGCGGCGGGGCGATGGTCGCAATCACGAAATCGCGGCCGGTGATCACTGGCTTGCAGTTCTCAGCCCCGTGCAGATCGTGCCAGCGCACGTTGTCGTTAATGTCCAGCTTGCCGAGATCAATCTCGAACCGCTCGGGGATATGGTCGGCATCCACCATCACATCCACCTTGTGGCGCACCACGTTCAGCACGCCGCCGCGCTTCAGGCCGGGGCTGGTGCCCTCGTTCAAAAAGTGCACAGCCACAGAAACCTTCACCGGCTCACCGGCCACCAGGCGCTGGAAGTCCACATGCTCGGGCTGGTCGGTCACGGGGTGGAAGGACACATCGCGCATCAGCGCGCGGGTCTTGTTCCCTGCCACGTCAATCTCATACAGGCGCGAGCGCCAGCCGCCGCGCTTCAGCTCCTTCATCACGATGCGCGGGTCCAGCGCGATCAGCGCGGGCTCCTGGCGGGCACCATAAATCACGGCGGGCACTTTGCCCTCACGCCTCGTCGCCCGCGCCACCCCCTTGCCGGCACGCGAACGCGCAGAGGCCTCGATCACTTCAAAATTGGCCATTTTACGCTCCATAGAAACAACAAAAGCCGGCCTCCAGGGGTGCCGGCGGGCGGGGTTTATCCGGTTTTTGGCATAGTTTCAACAAGCGCGCGGCAGTGCTACGCTGCCATGCATGAAACTGGCACTTTATCAGGGTCCTGGGGTGTTCA
>JAGWZS010000153.1 GCA_018971905.1 Rhodospirillales bacterium
GCCTTTTCCACCGAAACCACCCGGCCGCTATAAAGGCTGCCCACGGAATCCGGCGCGGTGGGGTTCCAGAGGTGGAATTCCGCCAGCTCATCGCCGCGCAGCAAGGCGATGCGCACGAGCCCGCCGCGCAGGGAGGCCGCGATCAACGCCAGCCCAGGCCGCGCAGCAGGGTGCTGGTTTCGTGCAAGGGCAGCCCGACCACGCCTGAATAGGAGCCGGAAATGAAATCGATGAAATTGGCCGCCTGACCCTGGATGGCATAGCCGCCAGCCTTGCCCTGCCATTCCCCGCTTGCAAGATAAGCCTGGAGCTGCGGCTCATCGAGCCGGGCAAAGCCCACCACCGATTCCACCACACGGCAGGAAATGCGGCCATCGGGTGCGGCCACGGCTACGGCGCTATGCACCTTATGGCGGCGGCCAGAGAGCAGGCGCAGATAACGCTCGGCAGTTTCGCGCGATTCGGTTTTGTGCAGAATGCGCCGACCGGCGGCGACCACTGTATCTGCCGCAACCACGAAGCCATCCGGCGTGCGGGGTAATTTTTCCAGCGCCATGCGGCGCGCATAAACGCGGGGCAGTTCGCCTGGCCGTGGCGTTTCGTCGATCTCGGGCGCGATGATGCGGGCGGGTTCGATATTGATCTGCCGCAGCAGCGCCAGGCGCCGTGGGCTGGCCGACGCGAGAATTATTTGAAGCGGAATGTGATCCGGCCCTTGGTGAGGTCGTAGGGGGTCATTTCAACATTCACGCGGTCTCCGGCCAGAACGCGGATGCGGTTTTTACGCATCTTGCCGCTGGTGTGGGCAAGAATCTCATGCTCATTGTCCAGCTTCACGCGGAACATTGCGTTGGGTAGCAGCTCGGTCACCATGCCGCTGAACTCGATCATATCTTCCTTGGACAAACACACCTCTGCTGAGAAAAGAAAACTGGCGCCCAAATGGGCCGGGATTGTTTTGCAGTCAAGCTTTTGGCCGTTCGCGGAGCGCAGATAAGCCCCGCAATGGTGATGGCGTTGCCGCAGTTACAACATTAGCCCATGATTCTAAAGGGGAAAACCGGATATGGTGGGCACTACAGGGATTGAACCTGTGACCCCCACCATGTCAAGGTGATGCTCTACCGCTGAGCTAAGTGCCCATATCCGTTGCCGGGCTTCTAGCGGCGTTGGGCACGGGTGGCAAGAGTTGAAAAGCAGGTTGAAGACAGCGGATATTTGTAGCCGGGGCGATTCAATCTACTGGCCCGAAGGCTCAACCAGCCTCAGCGCATCCTCAATCCCCAGTTCCCCCGGCAGCGCGCCCTTCGGGAATAGCCGGTTGAAATGCCCCATTTTGCGCCCTGGCCTGGCTTCGGTTTTGCCGTAATGATGCGCGATCAACCCCGGCGTGGCCAAAATCTGTGGCCAGAGCGCCATGTCGTCCGGGCCGATCAGGTTTTTCATTACCGCGTCTGAATGCCGCACCGCCGGCGGCAACGGCAGCTCGGCCACCGCGCGGATATGCATCTCGAACTGCCCGCAGGGGCAGGCATCCATGCTCCAGTGCCCGGAATTATGCGGCCGGGGGGCAATCTCGTTCACCACCACCTCGCCCTTGGCGGTCACGAACATTTCCACGCCCAGCAGCCCCACAAGCTCAAGCCGCTCGGCAATCACCCGCGCGATGCCCTGTGCCTCCGCCAAAATATCAGGCCCCAGCGGGGCAGGGGCCAAAGTGAGGTCCAGAACATGATGCTTGTGGCGGTTTTCCACCGTGTCGAAACAACGGATCGTGCCGTCCACCCCGCGTGCCACCATCACCGAGACTTCCATGCCAAAATCCACGAAGCCTTCCAGCACCAGCGGTTTGGGAGAAAGGCGTTCGAACGCCGGGGCGAGATCGCCTGGAGTGCGCAGCATCGCCTGGCCCTTGCCGTCATAGCCAAGCCGCGTGGTCTTCAGCACGGCGGGCAGGCCAAGCCGCGCCACCGCCGCCTCCAGCTCTGCCAATGTTTCCACCTTGGCCCAGGGCGCGGTGGCAATGCCGGCATCGTTCAAAAACTGCTTTTCCAGCAACCGGTCCTGGCTGATCGCCAGAATCTTCGCTCCCGGGCGCACCGGCTTCAGGCTTTCCAGCAATTCCAGCGAGGCGGCGGGCAAATTCTCGAACTCGAAGGTGATCACATCCACCGCCTCCGCGAAGGCGCGCAGGGCTTCAAGATCATCATAAGCCGCCACGGTATTGCGCGCGGCCACCTGGGCGGCGGGGCCGTCCTGCTCCGGCGAGAACACATGCACCAGATAGCCCAGCCGCGCGGCGGCCTGGGCGGACATGCGCCCCAACTGCCCGCCGCCGACCATGCCGATCACGGCGCCGGGAGGCAGCATCATACTGGCTCCTCCGGCACGCTGGCGGTCTGCTCGGCCCGCAAGGCGGCCACGCGGTCCCGCAGGGCGGGGTCGTACAACGCCAGGATGGACGCCGCCAGAATCCCGGCATTGATGGCGCCAGGCTTGCCGATGGCAAGTGTGCCCACGGGAATACCGCCCGGCATCTGCACGATGGAAAGCAGCGCATCCTGCCCTTGCAACGCCGTTACCGCCACGGGCACGCCCAGCACGGGCAAATTGGTCATGGCCGCCGCCATGCCCGGCAGATGCGCCGCCCCGCCGGCCCCCGCGATGATGATTTTAATACCCCGCCCCTCGGCGGATTTGGCGTACTGGAATAGCCGTTCGGGCGTGCGGTGCGCGGAAACCACTTTCGCCTCAAACGGCACGCCCAGCTTTTCCAGCATCTGCGCCGCATGTTCCATCACGGGCCAGTCCGAACGGCTGCCCATGATAATTCCGACCAGAGGCGCGCTCATGCCGTGCGGTCCGGGATCAGGCGGCTCTCCAGCCGGGAAATTTCATCCTTCAGCCCCAGCTTGCGCTTTTTCAGCCGTTGCAGATGCAACTGGTCCACGGGCGGATGTTCGCTGATGCGGGCGATAACCGTATCCAGGTCCCGGTGCTCGCTGCGCAATCCATGCAGGCGGCGCAGCAGATTATCTTTGTCTGTGAGCATGGGGGAGCAATAGAGAAAATCCTGTTCTTCTGAAACCGGAATTTTGCGGGCGGGGCGTTATTTCAAGATGTCCCGCAGCACATGCGCGCGGCAATTCTCCAGCGGCACCGGCGAGCGCACGACCTTGGCGATTAAAATCGCCCCTTGCAGGGCTGAATAAATGAACCCCGCCGCGACCTTGCAGTCGAGATCGGGGCTCAGCTCCCCCCGCGCCACGCCGTCTTCCAGGGTGTGCTGAATGCTGTCCCGGAGGTCCTGGAATATCTTGGCCAGGCGCTGGCGCAGCACTTCCGATTGGTCGGCCACCTCGGCGCAAAAATTCCCCACCAGGCAGCCGCCGCGCATTTCATTGCAGCTCAGCCCGGCAATGGCCCGGTCAAAATAAGCTTCAAACCGCTCTCGCACGGGTTTGGCGGGGTCCTGCAGAATGCGCGCGTTAATCTCCCGGACCTGCTCGAAATAGCGTTCCAGAATCTCAAGCCCGAAGGCTTCTTTCGACGGAAAATGATTGGTGAAAGACCCCAGAGGCACGTTGGCCGCATGGGCGATGTCTCGTACCGAAGCGCCCATGAACCCTCTCTCATGAACGACACGAAGCCCTTCATGAAGGATCTTCTCGCGGTTAGATGGCCTGGCCATGGCGGAAACCTTGTTGCAAAACGTCTTTAACAAATTGTGACTGTATAAATACGGTCGTACACATTGTTTTGCAAGGCAATCCGCCAGGCCAATCCGCCCTTACCGCAAGGCCAGGCTGAAATCCGCCTCGGTTTTGTCTCTGATCTCTTCCACGCTCACGCCCGGCGCGCACTCAACCAGCGCCAGGCCGGGCGTCTCGCCCTTGCGCACCTCAAACACCGCGAGATCGGTAATGATCTTGCTCACCACGCCCTTGCCGGTCAGCGGCAGCGTGCAGTGCTTCAGAATTTTCATCTCGCCCTTGGCGGTGTGTTCCATCAGCACCACCAGCCGTGGCACGCCCGCCACCAAATCCATGGCCCCGCCCATGCCTTTCACCATCTTGCCGGGCACCATCCAGTTGGCCAGGTCGCCATTCTCGGCCACCTGCAGCGCGCCGAGAATGGAAATATCGATATGCCCGCCCCGGATCATCCCAAAGCTCTGGGCGGAATCGAAATAGCTGGTGGTGGGCAGTTCCGTCACCGTCTGCTTCCCGGCATTGATTAGGTCGGCATCCTCCTCGCCCTCAAACGGGAACGGCCCCGTCCCCATCATGCCGTTTTCAGAATGCAGCTGGATGGTCATGCCATCAGGAATATGGTTGGCGACAAGCGTGGGAATGCCGATTCCGAGATTCACATAGAACCCGTCTTCAAGTTCGGCGGCGGCCTTCGCGGCCATTTCATCGCGGCTCCAGGGCATCGCTCAACCCTCCTTCTTGCGCAATGTGCGCTGTTCGATGCGCTTTTCGATATGGTCCGGCTTCACGAGCTTCTTCACGAAAATACCCGGCGTGATGATGTGGTCGGGGTCGATCTCGCCCGGCTCCACCAGTTCCTCAACTTCCGCCACGGTGAACTTCGCCGCGGTGGCCATGATCGGGTTAAAATTCCGTGCCGTTTTGCGGTACACAAGGTTACCCTCCGTATCCGCCTTCCAGGCATGAACAATGGCCAGATCCGCGAACAGCCCGGTTTCCATGATGTAATGGCGGCCGTTGAACTCCCGCGCTTCCTTGCCTTCGGCCACCTGCGTGCCATAGCCGGTGGCGGTGAAAAACGCCGGAATCCCCGCCCCCCCGGCGCGGATACGCTCCGCCAGCGTGCCCTGCGGGTTGAACTCGATCTCCAGCTC
>JAGWZS010000154.1 GCA_018971905.1 Rhodospirillales bacterium
TCGGCCGATTTACCCAGCGTGATATAATAGGGAATGACAATGAAGGCGCCCAGCTGCGAGGTCGCGCCAACAGAAGGAATAAGCAGCCCGGTCTTGCGTTTCACCGAGGGGTCGGGCTCGGTCATGTAAGGCAGCCAAAACACCGGCACACCCTTCATCAGCAGGGTCGCGTTGCGGAACTCGATCATTTTATGTTCGAGGTCGCGCGTGGCGCTGCTGGCGCGGATCGCCCAGGTGGGCGGCTCTCTCGGGTCGGTCTTGCAAAGGTCGCAGGCGGAATAAACCGGCTTGGAGAGCTCGTCGATCTCGCCGTTGTAGCGCTCTGCGCCATTGGCGATGATCCGGGCATTCTGCGCCAGCCTCGCTGCCACAAATTTCATCACGGCGTCCTTCATGCCGTGCGAAAGCACGACATGCTCGGCATAGACCGTGGTGCCGTCCGGCTGCACCAGCACCACATGGCCGGAAGCGGTGACGACATTGGTGCTGCGGTTGATTGTCACCTTGTCCGCGTGCAGGGTCTGGCCGTTCTGGATGGCGGTGACATGGCCCGCGGCGGTAACGATATTGCCGGGCTTGTCATAGGACAGCGTATCAGCCGTGAAGCTGACGGGCGCATTCATGCCGCCAGGGGCTGCCGGGCTGGCACCCACAGCCCCCACAGACTGCGCCAGGGCCGGCGCGGCCAGGCAGGTGGAGGCAAAAAGCAGCAGGATTCGGCCAGTGCGGGTCATGGCTCAGCCATCTTCCAGATGCAGCAACAAGGCAAGCGCCAAAAACAAACCAGCCACCGCCGGCGCCCAGGCGGCCAGGCTAACCGGCACCGCGCCGGAGGTGCCGAACTGGTTGGCCACCTCGGAAACCATGAACAAGGCAAAGCCGAAGCCCACCCCGGCCACCAGCATGGTGCCCGCGCCGCCGCGCCGCGAGGGGCGCATGGAAAACCCCGCCGCCACCAGCGCCATGGTGCCGCACAAAAGCGGCAGCGCCAGCAGGCTCTGGAATACAAGCTCATGCTGGGTGGCCGAAAAACCGGACCGCCGGAGCAGATGGATGAAGCCCGGCAGCGCCCAGAAGGAGAGCGCATTGGGCGAGGCGAAGCTCTCCTGCACACGGCTCACGGTCAGGTCCGTGGGAAAGCGCATCCGCTGGACATGCTGGGGTGCCGCCCCTGGCTGCAATAACGAGACGTTCCGTAACTCCCAATCCCCGGCGTTGAGCGTGGCACGGCCTGCCTCCAGCCTCTCCAGCAGGTCTGTCTGCGCGCTGAGGCGCAGAATGCTCACTTTATCGGCCACCAGGGTATTATTGTGCAGCCGCACATTGCTGGCATGAACCACGGCAACGCCATCGGGAACAAGCCCGCGGTCCGCCTGTCGGACCCAGAGCGAGCCGCCATTCAAAGACAGCGGACCACCCGAAGTCTTGAGATAAAGATCGTCCAGCTGCTCGGCCCGGCCATACATCACCGCCGAAAGCGGGCTGACCACGGTGGTGCAGAGCAGGCCCAGCACGCAGGCGGTGAGAACCGGGCTGGCCAGAAACTGCCAGGCAGAAATGCCCGCGGCGCGCGCCACCACCAGCTCTGATGAGCGCGCCAGCCGCCAGAAAGCGTAGATACCACCCAGCAGCACCGCGAAGGGCATGATCTGCATCAGGCTCCAGGGCAGGCGCAGCAGCTCGATCTCTACGATCACGCCAAACCCGGCATGTGGCGCGGTGGCGGACTCCCGCAGAAGCTCCAGAAAGTCGAACAATGCCACCAGCCCGGTGAGCCCGGCGCTCATCGCCAGCACGGCGGCCGCGAAATACCGGCCGAAATACCAGGAGATGGTAAGCGGCAGCTTCATGCGCGCGGCGCGCCCTGGCGCAGCAGCAGAGTTAGGGCAACGCCCGGCGGCACCAGCGCCCACACCCAGATGAGCGGCAGCAAGGCGGTGTTGCGTGCCGCGAGATTATTCACCCCCAGCCCCAGCGCCACCAGCGCGGTAACAATGCCCACCGCCCCGATGATTCGCGCCAGCCCGCCATGGCGCCTGAACCCCCCGCCCAGTGCCGCCACCAGCGCTACCAGCGTATAGCCCAGCGTGGCCAGCGGCGCGCTCAACCGGCGCTGTGCTTCCACCAGCCATTTCGCCCGGTCGCCATGCGGCAGGCCAGCCGGGGGGTTCAGCAAGGCGGGCAACGGCAGCTCCGCGGGGTCTGTGGCCACCGGCCCGCCATTGCGCATGGTTTCCGCCAGGGAGAGCGTGTTGCGCTGAAAGGTCAGCAGGTCGAGCTGCCCGGTTCTGGGGTCAATCTGCTGGCGTGAGCCGTTTTCCAGCACCACCACCGGACCTTGGGTGGTCGTAACCAGCCTGCCCGAACGGGCCAGGATGGTGGCTGGCGCGCTGGGGTCGCGGTTGTCCTCGATGATAATGCCCTTTAGGCTGCCATTGGCGGCGCGGGACTGCACATAAACCGTGATCTCGCCCGAAACCGGGGTAAACACGCCCGGCTCCAGCAGAAACGCCGCGATCTGGTTGCGGATTTCATATTGATAGTCCCGGAAGATCGAAAGAGTCCAAGGCACCGCGCCAAGGTTCAGGCCATAGCCCAGCAGCGTCACCGCCACGGCCAGCCCCAGCGCCGGGCGGGCAAGCTTGGCATCCGAAAGCCCCAGCCCGCGCATGATGGTCAGTTCCCGGTCGCCGGCGAGCCGCAGATAGATGAACAGCACCACGATAAAACAGGTGATCGGCAGGATGGTGGCCAAAAAGCTGGGCACCAGCAAGGCCGTGAGCTTGACGAACACGAAGGGCGACAGCCCATGGCTGACGATGATCTGAATGAATCGCAGCGATTGGGTCAGCCAGATAAGCGCCACCAGCCCCGCCGTAACAAGCACCAGCGCCAGCACAAGCTGGCCCAGCACGTACCGGTCCAGCCGGTGGAAGAAGCGCAGATGTTGCATCTCGGATGCTTCTCTGGCGGCCCGCGCCGGGGAAGGCAAGGGCGGCAAGGCGGGTTGAAACATGCCGTGACCAAACAATGTGCATACGGCAAAATTATGCGTTGCACCTTCCACATAAAAATTGTTGTATCTGCCACAAATTCCGAGGGTCAACGAATTATGATTCATAAACGCGCGCCTATCGCTGGGCCGGCGGGTGGTGCTGCATGACAGACCGGATCCCGTCAGCTGTGCCAGGCCCCGGTGAACTTTCAGAAGCGGAGCTTGCACAGCGGCTGCAGGCCCGGCGGCAGTGGCTCGGCGATACAGATTTTGCGTATGACCCGCCGCTGGAGCCGGTGCGCGGCGATGGCGTGTATCTGTTCGACAGCGCCGGGCAGCGATATCTGGACATGCACAGCACCGTGCCCTCAATGGGCCATGGGCATCCAGAGGTCGTATCGGCCATCGCCGCCCAGGCCGCCACGCTGAACATCCATGCACGCCACCTGAACAATGTGGTGGAAGCCTATGCCGCTCGGCTGCTGGGACTGTTTCCGGCACCGCTGGGGAATTTGGTGATGACCTGCTCCGGCAGCGAGGCGAACGACCTCGCCCTACGCCTCGCCAGGCTTGTCACTGGCGGGAAGGGCATCATCGTCACGTCCGGGGCGCGGCATGGCAGCACCGCCACAACGGCTGAAATTTCTCCGGGGCTGGGCCAGCCCCTGCCCGCGCATGTAAGAACCATTCCCCCGCCCGACCCCAGCCTGGCCAAAGGGGCGGCGCTAGGGCCCTGGTTTGCCGCGCGGGTACGTGAAGAAGCCAATGTTCTGCAGAAAACCGGCGCTGGTTTCGCAGCACTGGTGCTGGAGAGCGGCTTTGCCTTCGATGGTGTGTTCACCGACCCGCCGGGATTTCTGACCGAAGCGGTGAGTGCGGCACGCCAGGCCGGCGGGCTGTTCATCGCCGACGAGGTGCAAACCGGGTTTGGCCGCACGGGTATGTTCTGGGGTTTTTCGCGGCACGGCGTGGTGCCGGATGTCGTGACGCTGGGCAAGCCCATGGGCAACGGCTACCCCATGGGCGGGGTGGTGATGCGGGCACAGCACCTCGCCCGGCTGAACGCCAGCGCGCCTTATATAAGCGGGTGCGGCGGCAGCCCGGTGGCCGCCGCTGCGGGCATGGCAGTGCTGGATGTGATCGAGACGGAAAAGCTCGTCCGCAATGCCGTGCGCAGCGGCGAGGCATTACGCAAGGGACTGCGGCGGCTTGCCCGGTCCTTCCCCCGCATTGCCGCCATACGCGGCGCCGGATTGTTGATTGCCGTGGATCTGGTCATGCCCGAAACCGGCGCACCAGACCCCGGCGCGGCGCGGCGCGCCATCAACGCGCTGCAGCGGAATTTCGTTCTGGTCTGCAGCGCCACGCCCTGTGGCCACACCTTGCAGCTGCGCCCGCCGCTCTCCATCTCGGCGGAGCAGGTGGCGCAATTCCTGGAGATTTTCGGTGGCGTTCTGGCCACGCTTGAGTAAACAGCGCGCGCCGGAGTGCACTTATGCACGTGAACGCCTCGACATCTGGCCGTCACATCGCTAGTTGAGGCCCGGAATGAGCAAGGCGGAATGAGCATGATCGACGACGATAAGCCCCATGAGGAATGCGGCGTTTTCGGCGCCTGGAATGTAGCCGACGCGGCGGCGATCACCGCACTGGGCCTGCACGCGCTGCAGCATCGCGGGCAGGAGGCCACCGGCATTGTCACACACGACGGTGTGCGCTTCCATTCCCACAAGGGGCTGGGGCTGGTGGGCGACAATTTTGGCGATGCCAAGGTAATGGCCGGGCTGCCGGGCGCCCGCG
>JAGWZS010000155.1 GCA_018971905.1 Rhodospirillales bacterium
CCGCGAGCGCAAGAAGGTGTTGCTGGCGAGTTTGGATACGCAGCGCCCCGCCGCGCAGTTGCAGTTGGAGCAACTGGCGAGCCGCGCCGAGGTGGGCAGCCTGCCGATCATCGCCGGGCAGACGCCGTTGCAAATCGCCCACCGGGCGATGGATACCGCGCGGCGCGAATCCTACGACGTGGTGATTCTGGACACTGCCGGGCGCTTATCCATCGACCTCGCGTTGATGGAGGAGGTGAAGGCCATCCGCGCCGCCGTGAACCCGGTGGAGACACTGCTGGTGGTGGACGCGATGACCGGCCAGGACGCCGTGACCACGGCGACGGCGTTCAACGAGGCGGTGAGCATCACCGGCATTGTGATGACGCGGCTGGATGGCGATGCGCGGGGCGGTGCCGCACTGTCCATGCGCTCTGTCACCGGCGCGCCGATCAAGCTGATCGGCCAGGGCGAGAAGCTGGACGCGCTGGATGAGTTCAACCCGGAGCGGATCGCCGGGCGTATCCTGGGCATGGGCGATATCGTCGGGCTGGTGGAGAAAGCCGCCGAGACGATCGACAAGGTTGAGGCCGAGAAGCTCGCCAAGAAGATGGCGAAGGGCAAGTTCGACCTGGATGATTACGCTGCCCAGCTGAAGCAAATTTCCAAGATGGGTTCGCTTTCCGGCATTCTGGGACTGCTGCCGGGGGTGGGTAAGATCAAGCAGCAGATCGAGAATGCGAATTTGGACCAGACGGTGTTCAAGCGGCATATCGCGATCATCAGCTCGATGACCGCGGCGGAGCGCAGGGCGCCGGATATTATGAAGGCGAGCCGCAAAAAACGCGTGGCGGCGGGGTCCGGCACCTCCGTGCAGGATGTGAACAAGCTGCTGAAACAGTTCGACGATATGTCCACCATGATGAAGCGGATGAACAAGATGGGCGGGGCGGAGGCGATGATGCGCCAGATGCAAGCCGCCATGGGTGGCCCGAAGGGCGGCCGCAAACCTTTTTAAGTCTAAACCAAGGAGTTACTATGTCTGTTAAGATTCGCCTTTCCCGCGCCGGCGCCAAGAAACGCCCGTTCTACCATATCGTGATCGCCGACGTGAACGCGCCGCGCGATGGCAAGTTCATCGAGCGCGTGGGTACCTATAACCCGATGTTGCCCGCCGATCACGCCGACCGCGTGACACTGAAGACCGAGCGCCTGCAATATTGGATCAGCAATGGCGCGCAAGCGACCGACCGCGTGGCGCGCTTCCTGGCCAAGGCCGAGCTGATCAAGGCGCCGGTGTATGCCGAGCAGCCGAAGCAGGCCTTGCCGAAGAAGAAGGCCCAGGAGCGCGCCGCCGCCAAGGCCAAGGCCGAAGCCGCCGCTTAATCCTGCCAGGGCGTAGTGGAAGACCGGCTGATTCTGATGGGCGTGATTGGCAAGCCGCATGGCGTGCGCGGGCAACTGCGCGTGCATTGCTATGGCGAGGACCCGGAGGTTCTGGCCGAGCATGTGCTGATCGACGCCAAGGGGCGGCATTTCATGCTCGACTGGGCGCATGACAATGTCGCCTGGATCAGCGAGGTTTCGGGCAGCACCAAACGCCGGATCACCGACCGCGATGAAGCCGCGCGCCTCACCAATGCCGAGCTGTTCCTGCCCCGCTCCGTTCTGCCGGAGGCCGAGGAGGAGGAGTTTTATCTCACCGATCTGATCGGGCTCGCGGCCCATGATGAGGCTGGCCAGGTAATCGGCAGGGTGGGCAATGTGCTGGATTACGGTGCCGGGGCCAGCCTGGAGCTGACTCCCGGCGGCAAGCTGATCCCGTTCACCAAAGCCTGCGTGCCACAGGTGCGGATCACGGATGGCTATGTTGTGGTGAACCCGCCTTTGGAAGTGGACGCGAAGGAGGCGGGCGAGTGAGCTGGCGCACTGATATCCTTACGCTGTTTCCTGGCATGTTTCCGGGACCTCTGGGCGAAAGCCTGGCTGGCCGCGCGCTGGAAGCCGGCACCTGGAGCCTGAAGGTCACGGATATCCGGGATTTCGGGCTGGGCCGCCACCGCGCGGTGGATGACACGCCCTTCGGCGGTGGTGCCGGCATGGTGCTGCGCCCGGATGTGGTGGACCAGGCCATTGGCGCTGTGGCCGATGACCGCCCGCTGATCTTCCTCACCCCCCGCGGCGCGCCGCTGACGCAAGCCAAGGTGCGGGAGCTGGCTGATGGCCCGGGCGCGATCCTGGTCTGTGGCCGGTTCGAGGGGATCGACCAGCGCGTGATCGAGGCCCGTGGTGGTCAGGAGATCAGCATCGGGGATTATGTACTCTCCGGCGGAGAGTTGCCTGCTCTGGTGCTGCTGGATGCCGTCATCCGTCTGCTGCCCGGCGTGATGGGCCACGCGGAAAGCGGCATGGAGGAGAGCTTCTCCGAACCATTGCTGGAATATCCGCACTATACCCGCCCTGCCCTGTGGGACGGCCGCGCCGTGCCGGAGGTGCTGACCCAGGGCAACCACGCCGCCATTGCCGAATGGCGCAAGCGCCAATCCATAGCCGCCACGCAAACCCGCAGACCTGACCTTTACGCCCAATACATTGCAACCGGCGCCATAGCGCCCTAAACACCCGTTTCGAGAAGGACCCAACCCATGAACATCATCCAGCAGCTCGATGCCGAGCAAATTGCGAAGCTGACCGAGAGCAAGAAAATCCCCGCCTTCGCGCCTGGCGACACGCTGCGCGTGAACGTGACCGTGAAGGAAGGCGAGCGTTCGCGCGTCCAGGCTTTCGAGGGCCTGTGCATCGCGCGCTCCAACCGCGGCATCAACTCCTCCTTCACCGTGCGTAAAATCTCGTACGGTGAGGGCGTGGAGCGCGTGTTCCCGCTCTATGCGCCGGTGATTGCGGACATCACCGTGGTGCGCCGTGGCGATGTGCGCCGTGCAAAACTGTATTACCTGCGCGGCCGCCGCGGCAAATCCGCCCGTATCGCGGAGAAGGCCCGCGAGGTGGAAGCCCCTTCCGCCTGAGCCGGGACATTGCCCTGCATGGGCAACGAGGTTGAGCGAAAATGCTTAGGGGCCAGGAGGGCAATGCCTTTCTGGCCTTTTGTAACTGTGGAGAGTTGACGCAAATGCCGCGCACCTTGTTCGACAAGATTTGGGATGCCCATGTGGTGGACCGTTTAGAGGACGGCACCTGCGTTCTCTATATCGATCGCCATCTCGTGCATGAGGTGACTAGCCCGCAGGCATTTGAGGGGCTTCGCATGGCGGGGCGCAAGGTCCGCCGGGTGGAAAACACCATTGCTGTGGTGGACCATAACGTGCCCACCAGCACCGGCCGCCTGACCGAAGTGAATGAGCCGGAAAGTGCTTTGCAGATCGCCACACTGGAACAGAACGTGAAGGATTTCGGGGTGACGTATTTCCCGATGTCCGACGCGCGGCAGGGCATTGTGCATGTGGTGGGGCCAGAGCAAGGCATTTCCCTGCCAGGCATGACAATTGTGTGCGGGGATTCCCATACCTCTACCCATGGCGCCATGGGCGCGCTGGCGTTCGGCATCGGCACCTCCGAGGTGGAGCATGTGCTGGCAACGCAGACCCTGCTGCAGAAGCCGGCCAAGAACATGCTCATCCGCGTGGATGGCAAACTGCCGGAGGGCTGCTCGGGCAAGGACATCATGCTGGCGGTGATCGGCAAGATCGGCACCGGGGGCGGCACGGGCTATGTGATGGAGTTCGCGGGAGAGGCCATCCGTGCTTTGGACATGGCCGGGCGTTTGAGCATGTGCAACATGAGCATCGAGGGCGGGGCACGCGCCGGGCTGGTGGCACCCGATGAGACGACCTTTGAATACATCAAAGGCCGCCCGTTCGCGCCGAAGGGCGCGGATTTCGACGCCGCCGTGGCTTATTGGAAGACCCTGCCGAGCGACGAGGGCGCGCATTACGACAAGATCGTCGAACTGCGGGCCGAGGACATCATCCCGCAAGTGACCTGGGGCACCAGCCCGGAGACCGTGATCCCCGTTACCGGCATTGTGCCCAACCCGGCGGATGAGGCGGATGCCGCCAAGCGCGCGCAAATGGAGCGGATGCTGAGCTATATGGGGCTGGAAGCCGGGCAGAAGATTGCGGGGACGAAGGTGGATGTGGTGTTCATCGGCTCCTGCACCAATTCCCGCATTGAGGATCTGCGCGCCGCCGCTGCCGTGGCCAAGGGCCGCCATGTGGCGGAGGGTGTTAGGGTGCTGGTGGTGCCGGGCTCCGGCCTGGTGAAACGCCAAGCCGAGGAAGAGGGGCTGGCGAAGATCTTCACCGATGCCGGATTTGAATGGCGTGAGGCCGGGTGCTCGATGTGCCTGGGCATGAACCCGGACAAGCTGACGCCGGGGCAGCGCTGTGCCTCCACCTCCAACCGCAATTTCGAAGGCCGGCAGGGGCCGGGCGGGCGCACACATCTGCTCTCCCCCGCCATGGCCGCGGCCGCCGCCGTAACCGGCAAAATTACCGATGTGCGGGAGTTGATCTGATGGATAAGTTCACCACCCTCACCGCCATCGCCACACCTTTGAACGTGGATAATATCGACACGGACAAGATCATTCCGGCGCGGTTCTTGAAAACCATCAAGCGCACCGGCCTTGGCAAAAGCGCCTTTGCCGACATGCGCTACAACGCGGATGGCAGTGAAAAGCCGGATTTCGTGCTCAACCAGGAGCCTTACCGGCATTCGGAAATTCTTGTGGCGGGCGATAATTTCGGCTGCGGCTCATCGCGCGAGCACGCCCCCTGGGC
>JAGWZS010000156.1 GCA_018971905.1 Rhodospirillales bacterium
GGCCAAGGCCGGCAAGCTGCTGGTGCCCGCCATCAACGTGAATGACAGCGTGACGAAGTCCAAGTTCGACAATCTCTATGGCTGCCGCGAGAGCCTGGTGGATGGCATCCGCCGTGGCACGGATGTGATGATGTCCGGCAAGGTTGCCGTGGTTGCGGGGTTTGGCGATGTGGGCAAGGGTTCCGCTGCGTCCTTGCGCAATGCCGGCTGCCGCGTGAAAGTGTGCGAGATCGACCCGATCTGCGCCTTGCAGGCCGCGATGGAAGGCTATGAAGTGGTGACCATGGAAGACGCCGCCCCGGTGGGCGACATCTTCGTGACCGCCACGGGCAATGTGGACGTCATCACCATCGAGCATATGCGCGCCATGAAGCACCGCGCCATCGTCTGCAATATCGGGCATTTCGACAGCGAGATTCAGATCGAGGCGCTGCGGAACTACAAATGGGACAATGTGAAGCCGCAGGTGGATGAGGTGGTGTTCCCCGACGGCAAGCGCCTGATCGTGCTCTCCGAAGGGCGCCTAGTGAATCTCGGCAACGCCACCGGGCATCCGAGCTTCGTGATGTCCGCCAGCTTCACAAACCAGGTGCTGGCGCAGATCGAGCTATGGACCGCCCCGGCGGGCAAGTATGAAAAGCAGGTGTACGTGCTGCCGCGCCATCTGGACGAAAAAGTGGCCGCCCTGCATCTGGCCAAGGTTGGCGCGAAGCTCACCAAGCTCTCCCAGAAGCAGGCGGATTATCTCGGCCTTGCCGTGCAGGGCCCGTTCAAGCACGAGCTTTATCGCTATTGATGCGAAGGGTTGGCGGCATCCTGTCCGTAACGGGTCTCGGCCTGCTGGCGGGCGGGATGCTGCTGTTTCCCCTCTTCACCTATCTGGCCTTCACCCGGCTGCCGATGAATGTGGCCGGGCCATTCGTGAAAGGCTGCTTTCCCAGCTATTACGGCTTCATGCTGGCCACGTCAGGGCTGGCGCTCATCGGGTATCTGCTCCGGCGCGCGGCGTGGCCCGCCCTGGCGCCCGGCCTCATCATCGCCGCCACGCTTTGGGCCTGGTTTTGGCTCATCCCGCAGCTGAACGCCTATCAGACAGCGGGAAATACTGCTGCCTTCAACCGGGGCCACGCGCTCTCCGTCTGGCTCGACGGGATTGAGTTTCTGGCGGCGCTGGCTTTGCTGATCCGCGAGGGAGCAAAGCCGGGCTAGGCCCGTTGACGCCTTATCCGTGCCAGGCGGAACCGCGAATCACGCTGCAGAAATTCGTGCGATGAAAATGCGGTTCCTTGTCGGCGATGACATCCGCCTTCACATTGCCGAAGGTCGTCTCCGGCTTATGCTTGATGCCGTCATAAAAGGCCTGGATGATGTCCTCCTTGAAATGCGGCGTGCGGGGATATGCCCGAACCACGGCCTCCCGCTCCTCGTTGCTATATTCCTGATAGGTCAGGCCCAGCACGTCCATTTCCACTCCGGCGGTAACGAGGGCGACGACGGGATGCATATGCTGGGGCACGCCGGGCGTGGTGTGCAGGGCAATCGCCGTCCATACCGTATAGGCATCCTCCTCGGGGACGCCGTGGCTACGCAGAAACTCGCGCGCCGCGTGCGCGCCATCCACCTCAAAGCGCTCATGCTGGCTGCCATGGCTCGGCATCAGCCCGATATCGTGAAACATCGCACCGGCATAAAGCAGCTCACGGTCGAATTTCAGGCCGCGATGCACGCCCGCCAGCACGCCAAAATGATAGACGCGGCTTGAATGGTTGAAGAGAAGTTCCGTTTCCGTGTCGCGGATATATTCCGTGATGGCGCGCGCCAGCCTGCTATCCGGTATCGCGGCCTGCTCGATGATTTGGGTCATGGTGGTGCTCCTTTTTGAAGACCTGATGACTCTAGCGTTTCCTCGATTTGTCTGTTATAATCGTAAGACGTCTATTCATGACAAAACCACTTCGAGACCGGACACCGGTGAAACCATGACTCGCATTATCGCCATTTTGGCTCTGCCTGGCGTGCAGCTTCTCGACGTATCCGGCCCGCTGGATGTTTTCGCCGAGGCGAACGCGCAGGCGGGTAAGATCGCCTACCAGCTGCTCGTCGTCGGCTGCGGACCTGGAGAAATCATCAGCTCCTCTGGCGTACGCCTGCTGCCAGACTGCGTCATCGGACAGGACGATGACAAAGCCTTCGACACGCTGCTTGTCGCGGGTTGCCCCAACGCTGCCACTCTGCTGCCAGACACTGATACCCTTACCTGGCTGCGGCGGAAGTCCCTAGCGGCAAGGCGCTATGGCTCGGTGTGCAGCGGCGCCTTTTTTCTGGCCGCTGCCGGGTTATTGCACGGCCGGCGCGTCACCACCCATTGGGCCGTGGCGAAGGCGCTGGCCGATGCCTATCCGGAGGTGCAGGTCGAGGAAGATGCGATCCATGTCCGCGATGGTAAGCTGCGCACGGCTGCGGGTGTGACGGCAGGGTTGGACTTAGCCTTGGCGCTGGTGCAGGAGGATTTGGGCCGGGATATCGCCCTGCGTGTCGCCAGCCAGCTGGTAATGTTCTTCAAGCGGCCAGGCGGGCAGTTGCAGTTCAGCCGGGGCGGCAGCGCCGCACCTTCCGGCCGCGCTGCCTTGCAGGAAATTCAACGCTGGGTGTCGGCCAACCCGTCTTTCCCGCACAGCGTCGCCAATCTCGCCGGCCGCATAAATATGAGCCCCCGGCATTTCGCCCGCATGTTCCGCGCCGAGGTGGGCATAACGCCGGCCGATTGGGTAGAAGCCGCGCGTGTGGAAACCGCCCGCCAGTTGTTGGAAGAAGGAATTCTGACGCCAAAGCAAGTTGCTGCGCAATGCGGCTTCGCCGATGCCGATGTTCTGCGCCGCGTGTTCGTGCGGCATATGGGCGTGACAGCGGCGCAGTACCGGCGGCACCATGGCGGTGGAATGAACCTGCCATGTTAGTCTTCCTCATCAAATCAAAGATTTTTCCTGGATTTACCGCTTATCTGGGTGGCTCTAGACTAATTTCGTGTCAACGAAGCCAAGCCCGCACGCCATAATGCAAACGCGCCGATTTTAGCGGCATAGCAATAAAGATAGAGAGCCTGATGAGTGTTGCCTTGATGGATTTCGACCTCCCTGATGCGATCGTGCACAAGCTGCTCGGCCGGATTTCGGAGGATTCGCCGCTTGCGAAGCATCTTGGCAAGGACAGGCTGGGCTGCGGCCGGGCCGTGGTCGCCAGCAGCCTGTTCGACGCGGAATCCCTGAACGCCCTCTATACCACCTGCCGTGAGAGCAACGAGCGCGGGCTGATGCTGCAGCTGCTGGCGCTGGACAATATCCACTCCGCCCCGGCCGCCCGGACAATCCCAAAAATCGATGTGCTGATCAACGGGCTGATCGCTTATCTGCAGCGCGATATGATCGACGGCTGGCTGTATCAGCGCAGCCCCGATGGCGTGCTGCTGCCCTGGCTGGTAACCGAAATGCGCTACGCCGCGCCCACCGAGGGCAAACCCTATGTGATTGTCAGCCTGCTTGCCAACACGATGCAGGCAGCCGGCAAAGGGGCGCACAGCGACGCCCGCCAGCGTTACGCCGGCATGACCCAGGCGATCGTGGTTGACGCCAATGACATCGTGAACCGCACCATTCCTGAGCTGCTGGCCGAGCATGGCTTCTTCAAGGAATGCGCTGCCTTCAAGGCGGAATATGAGCGCCATGCCAAACGCTTCCGCCAGATACAGCGGCAATTCGGCCAGCAATTTCTGGCGGTGAATGCCGGCTGGTCCAGCGCGCCGTTGAACAAATTCGATATGGTGCGCCTGCCTAAAATGGCCAATGCGCGCTGCGTGAATGATGAGGAGGCGCTGGAGCGGCGGTTCGTAACCATGACCGCGCCGAATTTCTGGCGCGAGGCGGGGGTAGAACAGGGGTTCGACCATATCCCCATGCATTGCTACCTCTATCTTTTCCATTTGGAGCAGCACCGCAACATCTGGGTGCATGTCGAGAATCTCGAACCCTACGTGTACAAGCCGGAGCTGCGCGAGCGGCTCGTGCTGCCGTCAGCGCACCGCGACCTGATCGATATCCTCACCGCGGATCTCGACGTGATGGCCGAGGATATCATCGAGGGCAAATCCGGCGGCACTACGATTTTATGCAAGGGCGCACCGGGGCTTGGCAAAACCCTCACCGCCGAGGTGTATGCCGAGGTGGTGGGCAAGCCGCTCTACCGGGTGCATTCGGGCCAGCTGGGCGTCACCGCGGAATCAGTCGAGGCCAATCTCACCCGCATTCTGCGCCGCGCGGCGCGTTGGGGCGCAATCCTGCTGCTCGATGAGGCGGATGTGTATATCCGCAAACGCGACAACGATTTGCAGCACAACGCCATCGTCGCCGAGTTTCTGCGCACGCTGGAATATTTCGACGGCCTTTTGTTCATGACCACCAACCGGATGGACGACGTGGACGACGCCATATTGTCACGCTGCATCGCGGTGATCCGCTACGATACACCACCAGCCGACGCCGCCCGGCAGATCTGGCGCACGCTCGCGGTGCAATTCGGCGCCGATATTCCCGAGGCGCTGCAAGAGGCGCTGCTGACCAGCTACCCCGAACTCAGCGGCCGCGACATCAAGGAGCTGATCAAGCTGGCCACGCGCTATTGCGCGCACAAAAACCTGCCGCTCACGGCCGAGGTGTTTGCCCTTTGCGCGGTGTTCCG
>JAGWZS010000157.1 GCA_018971905.1 Rhodospirillales bacterium
AGCAGCAGCTCCGTGCGCACCACCGCCGCGATGGAAACCGAAAGCCGGTCCCGCCCCAGCGAGCGCTGGTCCAACGCCGATTGCAGCGCCTCGATCGCCTGCTCGGCCAGCGCCAGCATGGGCCGCACAGCCTGCCTGCACTCCCCCGCCGCCAGACGCTGCATGGCCCGGCTGAACAGGATCATCCCAAGCCCCACCGGCATTTTCGCCGCCAGCCCTTCCAGGCTCTCGGCCTGCGCCCCCGGCGGCAACGCCTCCAGCCCTTCCAGCCGGTAGCCGTAACGGGCGGCGCTGGCGTCGTTCAGCACATTCCAGGCCGTCCATGCGCCGTCCTGGTCCTGGTCGTTCACCGAATCAAACAAAGCCCGCCCAGCAAAGCCCAGCTGCAAATCGCTCCCCAGCCCGGACGCCGCCGCGCGCGTTCGCAGATACTGCCGGTAAACCCTCCGGCGGGAGGCAAAATCTTCCTCCAGCGTAAACGGTGATGGGGAGGCGTAAGCCACCAGGGCCGACTCCTCCGCACGCACCACCACATGCGCGAACCCCGCCGCCTCCAGCGCCATCCGCAGGCTCTGCGGACTCTGCAGCACCACATGCGCGCCCGGCGCCAGCAGCGCGTAAAGTTCGCCATTGGAAAGGGCGGGTGTAATCCAGTCCGCATTCGGGGTGGTGAGCAGCAGAATGCCGTCATCGGCGATCGCCCGGCGCATCAGCCGCAGAAATGCGGGCGGCTCGTTCAGATGCTCGATCACCTCGGTCGAGATGATCACATCCCACGGCCCATCCGCCAGCGTGTCCTCGGTGAAATAGCCCTGGCGGATATCCAGCCCCAGCTCCCGCGCGCCGATTCCAGCCAGCGGCGAGGGATCATACCCCACACCCCGCCAGCCCTTGGCGTTCACGCAAAAATCCAGTCCGAACCCATAAGCCCCGCCAATCTCCAGCGCTTTCGCGCCTGCCGGCTTGGCAATCCGCGTCAACGGGTCAGAGATCGGCCAGATCCCCGCCCCCATCTGCGCGTAATAGGCCGGCCAGCCAATCTCAACCAGCTCGTCGCCTTCGTAATCCACCGTACCCAGCACACTGGTGAACCGCACGGCGCACTGCGGGCAAAGCCGCAGCCGGTAATGGCCCGTGGTGCCCAGCAGGTCGTAATCCACGTCGATCAGCTCCGCCACGCGGCCCTGATACCCGCAATTCGGGCAGGTGGCCCCGGCGGCGGCATCCGTCAGCCAGGCTGCGTCGCACTGGCTCGTCAGGCGCAAGCGTCCGCTGGGCAGGTTCATCAGGCAAACAGCTCCGGCACGCGCTGCTTCAGCGCCTCGTTCAGCTCCGCCCGACGTGCCCAAAGGGCCCGGTACCAGTCGGCCCGCGCCGCCACCTGGTAGGCCAGCATCCGGTTCTGGGCCACATAGGCCCGCGCCGCATCGGCCATGCGCCGCGTCGCCTCCGGGTAGGCCAACAGCCGCAGCAGCGCGCTGCGCAGCTCCGCCGGGCTGCTGAACAGCACGCCGGTTTTACCGTCCTGAACCGAGTCGCCATAAACCACATGGCTCGCCAGCGCACACACGCGCGCCGCCCCTGCCTCGATAAATTTCAGGTCAGATTTGGCGCGGTTGAATTCATTGTCCGCAAGCGGCATGAAGCTGATATCCGCCTGGCCCAGCTCACGCATATAGCTGGCATAATCCACCATCGCGGGCTCGAAACTTTTGTGCGGCGTTTCCAGCGCGTTGAAAAACGCCTCGTCGAACACCACGCGAAAGCGCAGGCGGTCTCCCACCGCACGGGAAATCTCGTTCAGCACCGGCATCAGCGGCGCCCAGTCTTTCTGGCGGTTCAGCGCCCCGAAGAACAGGGTCAGGTGCTCCATGTCCTGGAAGTTGCGCACCGCCGGCAGCTCGAATACACCGTTGGGAAACACCGCCACTTCCGGATTATTCGGCCGCAGCGCCTCGGCCAGGGCTGGCGTGCTGGTCTGCACCGCGTGCACGCCCCGGAAGGTAAGAAGCTCATCCAGCTTCACCCCGCGCTCCTCCATGAACACCGGGTGGTCGTCGAACTCACTGACAACGACATAATCCTGCGCCAGCAGCGTGCGCACCCGCGCCAGGCCGCTCTCGCCCAGCAGCAACGGCCGGTGCAAAATCGCCACGCGCGGCGCATCGCCAAGCTGTGGTTTCAGCGCAGCTTCGGCCACTAGGCTGGTGTAAATCGCGCTGTCCGTGCGCAGGGCGCGCAGCGGCTCCAGCACCCGCACATCTGAAACCCCGCCCTGTGGCGCCAGCATTGTCGCGGCCAGCTCCAGGCGCGCAATATCCGCCTTGCGCGCGCGCCAGATCACCTGCAGCGGAATCGACCGGTTGAGATATTCCTGTGGGTCCACGCCCAGCGCGGCCAAGGCAGGGGTCAGCGCAGCGGTGAACTGCTCCGCCCTGTCTGTGGCAATGGGCCGGGGTGCGGCATCCGAGAGCGTAAACCCCGCTTCCGCCAGCGCGCGGGCCATGGTGCGCGGGGTAAACCAGCGCAGATGCGTGCGGTCGAACAGCCCCTGGTCCTCATAGTCGAAACTGCCGGTCAGCAGCTTGGCCACAAAGCTCCAATGCTCGACATTGGGCATACACACCAGCACGGTGCCTTGCGGCGAAAGATATTTCGCGTGCTCCTTCAGCACCGTCCACGGGTCGGACAGATGCTCCAGCACATCGCCATAAACGATACAGTCAATCCCCTCTGGCACCTCAAACGGGCATGGGGGGTTTTTCGACATCGCCCACAAACACATCCGTCAGGCGCTGGCGCGCATGGGCCGCGGCTTCCTCGTCCATCTCGATGCCCAGCACCCGGCAGGTGGGGTTGCGGCGCAGATAATCCGCCCCCAGCGCCCCTTGCGCGCACCCAACATCCAGAATGGTTCTGGCGCTCAGCGGAATTTTATCGAGCAACTCAGGATTGGCGAAATCCGGATACTGCATATGAGCAGCGTTCAAAACTTCGGTCCTCGCGGCGTGGTGTCAGGAAAAGTAGTCAGGATCATAACGCGGGCCGTCCGATCCCCACATAGATAAAGCCAGCGGCACGCAACGGCGCGGGCTCGAAAACATTGCGTAAATCCGCCACCACGCGGCCGCGCATCAGCTCCTGCAGGCGGGCGGGCGCCAGGGCCCGGAACTCGTTCCATTCGGTGATGAGTACAAGCGCGTCCGCCCCGGTCAAGGCCTCAACGGTGCTCTCTTTCAGCGCCACGCTTTCAGGCAGCAACGGCATCGCGGCCTGCATGGCCTGCGGGTCAAACGCCCGTACCTCCGCCCCTTGCGCAACCAGCCCATGGATCAGCGGCAAGGCGGGTGATTCACGCATGTCGTCCGTCTCCGGCTTGAAGGCCAGGCCCAGCACCGCCACCACCTTGCCCCGCACGCTGCCGCCACAAGCCGCCACCACGCGCGCCGCCAGCCCTTCCTTGCGGGCGTCGTTCACCGCCACAACGGACTGAATAAGCCGGGAGGGCGCACCGGCTTCCTCGGCAATGCGCATCAGCGCCAGCGTGTCCTTCGGGAAGCAGGAACCACCGAACCCAGGGCCCGCATGAAGAAATTTCCGGCCGATCCGCCCGTCGAGCCCGATGCCGCGCGCCACATCATTCACATCCGCGCCTACCGCCTCGCACAAATCCGCCATCTCGTTGATGAAGGTGATCTTCATCGCCAGAAAGCCGTTGGCTGCGTATTTGATCAGCTCCGCCGTCTCCAGCCCGGTAAACACGATAGGAGTTTCGAGCAGGTAAAGCGGCCGATAAAGCCGGCGCAGCACCTCGCGCGCGTGCTCACTCTCGGCACCCACAACCACTCTGTCCGGCCGCATGAAGTCCGGAATGGCGCTGCCCTCGCGCAGAAACTCGGGGTTGGAGGCCACCTCCACCGCCAAATCCGGGCGCAGGCGGCGGGCCATTTCCAGAATTTTCCGCCCTGTGCCCACCGGCACGGTGGATTTTGTCACGATCACGGCCGGGTGGTCCAGCGCCCGCAGTACCTGCTCCACCGCCGCGAACACATAAGTAAGGTCGGCATGGCCATCGCCGCGCCTGGTCGGCGTGCCAACGGCGATAAACACCGCCTCCGCGTCTTTGATTCCCTCCTCCAGCGTGGCGGGAAAGGTCAGCCTTCCGGCCGCGGCATTATCGGTTACCAGCTTGTCGAGCCCTGGCTCGTAAATGGGAATTTGGCCGCCAAGCAGGATGCCCCGCTTGGCTGGGTCCGCCTCCACCACCGCCACCGATACGCCGAACTCCGCGAAACAGGCACCCGAGACGAGTCCGACATAACCACCGCCGATAATCGCGATCCTCACCTCAGACACTCCGCTCCGCTTAGCACCGCCTTGCTTCTGACCCGCGCGCGGGGCCAGGGCAAGCCCCACCCGGTCCAATTCCCCCGCATCTTCTAATTTCCGCGCGTTTCAGCCATGGTCCCGCGGCATGAGCCTTTCTTCCGTTTCCGTTTTGTCATTGCCCCGCCATCTGGCCCTTATGGCGGGGCTGGCGATTTTTTCTGGCATCATCGTCCGCGTCATGATCACGCTTGGCGTGCCGGACAAGCCAGACGCCCGCAAGGCCCACACCCAAACCACGCCCAAATCCGGCGGGGTTGGCATTGTCTGCGCGTTTCTGCTGGGCGTGCTGCTGCTCTACCGCTATGGCCAGGTCTCCCGCCTGGCGGAGCCCTATTTC
>JAGWZS010000158.1 GCA_018971905.1 Rhodospirillales bacterium
TTGCCAAATTCCTCACAATTCTGAATCGCCTGGTCGCGCTGGCTCATGGCCCCCAGGCGCTCGGCATCAAAAACCTGGTTGGGGCCACCGTACATCAGGCCGTTTTGCAGGGGGCGGGCCTGCTGGTCCAGCGTGCTGTTCTGGTAGCCGGCATCGGCGGCGCTGGTGCAGGCGGCGGCGTCGGCCTGGGCGGCGGGGCTTTGCGGCTGGCTGGCGCAACCGGCAAGCAGCAGACCGCAGGCCACGGCCAGAAAGCTGGATTTCATATGGGTGTCCCGTTTGTCTGCGCGAGCCATATCGGCTTTGGCGGAAAACTCAACCACCAACGCGCAGCAAAATCTTGCCGATATGGGTGCTGGCCTGCATCAGCGCGTGTGCTTCGGCTGCCCGCTCCAGGGCAAACACCTTGTCGATCACCGGCGTTACCTTGCCCTGCGCCAGCAGCGGCCAAACCTTGTGCTTCAGCGCGGCGGCGATGGCGGCTTTTTCCTCCGCCGTGCGCGGGCGCATGGTGGAGCCGGTAAGGTTAAGGCGCTTTTGCATGACCGGCAGCAGGTCGATCTCGGCCTTTGAGCCCTGCATGAACGCCACCTGCACCAGCCGCCCGCGCGGCGCCAGGCTTTGGATGTTGCGCTGCACGTAGGGGGCACCCACCATGTCCAGCACCACATCCACGCCGCGCCCGCCCGTGGCCTCGGCCACCACCTGCTCAAAACCCTGGGTTTTGTAATTAATAGCGGTGGCGCCGTAGCATTCGATGAACGCGCATTTTTCGTCCGTGCCGGCGGTGGCGAACACAGCCGAGCCTTGCGCGCGGGCAAGCTGGATGGCGGTCAGCCCGATACCAGAGGTGCCGCCATGCACCAGCAGGCTTTCCTCTGGTTTCAGTGCCGCCATCTCAAACAAATTGGCCCAGATTGTGAAAAAATTCTCAGGCAGCGCGGCGGCCTTCAGCGCGTCATACCCATCCGGCCAGCGCAGGCACTGCCCGCACGGCACCGCCACATACTCGGCATAGCCGCCGCCATTGCAAAGGGCCGTTACCTTGTGGCCGGGGTAGAAGCCGCTCGCCATCGGCCCCAAAGCTACCACCTCGCCCGCCACTTCCAGGCCAAGAATGGGGCTGGCGCCGGGCGGCGGCGGGTAGAGCCCCTGGCGCTGCATCACATCCGGCCGGTTTACCCCCGCCGCCTGCACGCGGATGAGCAGCTCATCACCATGCGGCACCGGCAAAGGGCCTGTCGCCAGCACCATCGCCTCTGGCGTGCCGGGGTGGGGAACGCTGATGTAGCGCATCGTCTCAGGCAGGATCATGGGTGCATATCGCCGCCCTCCTCCGGCTTGCGTCAACCCTGGCCGGGTGCGAGTGAGAGTGCAATGCACGCACTTCCCCGCCGCAAGCTGCTGGGCGCCGCCGCCGCGCTCGGTTTTGTAAGGCCCGCCCTGGCCGCCAACGCCAGCGGCGCGGGCAACACCGCTGCGCCCACGCCGCAATTTGGCGCCGCCCTGCCGCTCACCGGCATTTATGCGCTGGAAGGGGATGAAACGCTGCGCGGCATTCAGCTCGCAATGGATGCAGTGAATGCCACGGGCGGCATTGCCGGCAAGCCGGTTCTCCTGGCGCAGGCGGACATGCCGACACAATCCGACGCGCCCGGCGCGGTGAACGGGCTGATCTCGAACCAGCAGGTAAATATTCTGTTTGGCAGCGGCGCCTCGGCGCTGTCCTACCCCGCCTCGGCCGCGGCGGAGCTGGCGCAGGTGCCTTTCATGGAACTCACCGCCCCGGCCGATGGCATCACAACACGCGGGTTCAAATATCTGCTGCGCACCTGCCCCACCACGGCCATGGTAGGAAACCTCGCGGCGGGCACCGTCCAGTCCCGGTTCAAAGGGCGGACTCTAGGGCTGCTGTTCAACAACGGCGCCACGGCGGGCGCTATCGCGGCGGCGGTGACTTCGGCATTGAACGCGGCGAAGCTGCCCATCACCCTGGCGGCGGGCTACCCGGAAGATGCGATCGACCTCTCCGAACAGGCTGGGCGGATGATGCGGGCCAAGGTGGATGTACTGCTGCACGCCGCCGGGCCGGATGACACGCTGGCGCTGTTCCAGGCCATGAAAGGGTTGGGCTGGCGGCCCGCAGCGTTAATCGGCTGCGGGGATGGCTATGGGCTGCGCGATACGCAAATCGCCCTGGGCGAGGCGCTGGATGGCACATGGGTCATCGGCGCGCCGTTTTTCCCCGGCCCGGCGCAACAGCTGGCCGCGGCTTACGAGGCCCGCTACGCCGTGCCGCCGCGCTCGGCCGAATCCTGCACCGCCTATGTGGGCGCCAAGCTGGTGTTCGACACGTTGAACACCGCCGGCGGCAACCCGGCTGCGCTGCTGGCCACCATGCAGAAATTAAACCTGCCGCAGGGCACGCTGCTGAACGGCTTTGGCGCTAAATTTGACGCCACCGGCCAGAACACCGCCAGCTTCGTAACCCTGCAACGCTGGAAAGACGGCGCCTTAGCCCCGGCCTAGGGCGGCCTGGAACTCCACCCATTCCCGCTTGGAAAGGCCGGAGCCTTCCTGCGCCACCGCCTCGCCCGCCAGCATCTTCTTCACGCAGTCCAGCATCTTGGCGGAGAAGGTAACCGCCCCTAGCCGGTAGTCGCAGAATGCCTTGTAAGAGAGCGGCACCCAGGCCTCGGTCAGCTTCAGCATCGCCTCGGCATACACCCGGATTTCATATTGCGCGTGGGCATCCGCCCGCAGCCGCAGGAAATGGAAGAGGTTATGCAGATCCGTCTTCCAGTACCATTGGGTGTAGGTGTTCAGCGTGAGGTTCATCCGCGCCAGCTCGCGCGCCAGCCCGGTCTCCTCGCCCAGCATCTCCTCGTAATGGCCGTAGGTGGTTTCTGCGTCCTGGCGCAGCATCTCCATCACCCGGGTGGAGGTTTCAGCATCCAGCACCTCGCCGCGGCCCTGGCGGTTGTCCTTGGATTGCTTGGCCATCTGCTCCGGGGCGGGCAGGTAATAATCCTTGTCCAGAATGGAGTAGCGCGCGGAATATTCGTTCACGTTGGCGGTGCGATGGCGGATCCATTGCCTTGCCACGAAGATCGGCAGCTTCACGTGGAACTTGATCTCGCACATCTCGAACGGGGTGGAGTGATAATGGCGCATGAGGTAGCGGATCAGCCCTTCATCCTCCAGCGCCCGGCGGGTGCCCCGCCCGTAAGACACACGCGCCGCCTGCACCACTGCGGCATCGTCGCCCATATAATCCACCACCCGCACGAAGCCATGGTCCAGCACCGGGATGGCGGTGAAAAGCTGCTCCTCCAACGCGGCCACGCTGGGGCGGCGGGTGGTGTGAGAGGCAGCGCGCGCGGCCTCGATCTCGGTTTGCTGTTCGGTTGAGAGGCTCATGCCGCATCTCTTTCACATTCTGCGATTCGGCACTATATGAACCTCGTCAGCTTGCTGACTATGGCGATAAACGGTGCGTGGAATAAGCGTTGTGGACCCGGGGGCGGTACCCGGCGCCTCCATATCTCTGGTAGCCCAAGGGCTGCCGCGCGGCCCGATTCAGACGACGCGGCTTCGCCGCTTTGTCGTCGGGACGCGGTCCGGGGATTTGCGGGGGCGAAATAGACTCGACACGCGTGGTAAAGACCCATCTTTTGCCCGGCATTGTACCGCCGTTATCGGGCTAATTTTTAAATGCGAACGATAACAACGTAGCATTCGCTGTCGCTGCCTAATTAGCAGCTAAGCGCGGTTCGGGGGGCACCGGGCAACAGAAGCCCCCCACTCCAACATATGGCGCGCCACCCCGCATCCGTTGCGCTGACCAAAAAAAAGGCGGTGCCAATGCACCGCCAAGTTTAGGGAGGAAACGTCCAAGAAAATAGGAGAGAGAACTCATCCTATGGGACGATTCTATATCTGAACAAAACCAACGGCGAAACAAGGATTATCGCAGCGCAGCAATGCTGAAAAGCTGGCGGAATGAAGTGTTGTACATTCGGCCAAAAGCGCCCGCGCGGGCGCTTTGCCCAAACTGCACGATGCTTCAGGCCGCCCCGCCCTCGGGCACCAGCACAATCACCGCCGCCTGTGCGGCAATGCCTTCGCCGCGGCCGGTAAAGCCCAGTTGCTCGGTGGTGGTGGCCTTAACGGACACCAGCTCGACGGAAACCCCCATCAGCGCCGCCAGCCGCTCGCGCATGGCCTGGGCGTGCGGGCCGATCTTCGGGCGTTCGCAGATGATGGTTATATCCGCATTGGCGAGGCGGCCGCCGCGCGCCTTTATGCGTTCCGCCGCGTGGCGCAGGAACCGGGCGCTGTCCATGTCTTTCCACTCAGTCTCGCTGGGCGGGAAGTGCCGGCCGATATCGCCTTCGGCCAGGGCGCCATAAATCGCGTCGCACAATGCATGAATGCCGACATCGGCATCCGAATGCCCAGCCAGACCCTTTTCGTGCGGAAGCTTTACGCCGCAGATGATCATGTCGCGGCCTTCCGCCATGGCGTGAACATCAAAACCAGTGCCGATGCGCGGAATCATGCCTCTTCTCCTCAAATTACCGCGCCGGAATGCACGCAGGGCGGCATTATCGTCAATAACCCTCATTGCGCGGCGGGGCATTGGGATTTACTTTGCCCAAATGATGAGCAGTGACATCTTCCCCATGATCAAGCCGGTG
>JAGWZS010000159.1 GCA_018971905.1 Rhodospirillales bacterium
ACACGCTCATTGCCCTCAACCCAATCGGAGACCGCCTTCAGGTTCGCCATGGAGCGGGCAATAAGCCCCTTCAGCCCGCCAATGCTCTCGGCCCAGCGCAGGCCATCCAGCGCATCTTCAACGCAGAGCATGGAAATGGTGTTGATCGTATCGCCTTCAAAAATGCTTTCGATCAGCTTGCCGCCAGAGGTAAGGCGGAAAATTTTCGGCAGCGGCCAGGCCGGCTTGTAGCTCAGCAGCCGCTCCACCGCGCGCGGGGAAAGGGCCAGCATACCGTGCGCCGCCTCGCCGCCCATCACCTTCTGCCAGGACCACGTCACCACATCCAGCTTGTCCCACGGCAGTTCCATGGCAAACGCAGCGGAGGTGGCATCCACAATCACCAGCCCCTCACGGTCCGCCGGAATAAAGTCACCGTTGGGGAACCGCACGCCAGAGGTGGTGCCGTTCCAGGTCAGCACCACATCGTGGCTGAAATCGAGCTGTGAAATGTCTGGCAGCTTGCCGTAATCGGCTTCGATGATGCGAGCATTGGGAAGCTGGAGTTGCTCCACCACATCCGTCACCCAGCCGGAGGAAAAGCTTTCCTGCGCCATCACGGTTACCGGCCGTGCGCCAAGCAGGGACCAGAGCGCCATCTCAACCGCACCCGTGTCTGACGCCGGAACAATACCAAGGCGCCAGCCTTCCGGCATACCCAGAATGGTTTTGGAGCGGGAGATAACCTCCGCGATGCGGGCTTTTGGCTCCTTGGCGCGGTGAGAGCGGCCGAGCAGCGCGCCTTCAAGGGCGGCAAGCGAGAAGCCAGGGCGCTTTGAGCAAGGGCCAGAAGAGAAATTAGGGTTCTGCGGACGCACCGCAGGCTTGGCGGCCGGAGAAAAATCTGCCATAAAACATCTCCCTTACAGAAGAAAAGCGCCCCGGTGGGGAGGCGTGACCCGAGGAGGCGTCTACTGCGATTTCTTTGCCGCCGCAAGAGCCTTTTGCCACCCCCTGCTTGACATATTTCCCGAAAGAGCTTTCCGAACCATGACCGAACTGGACCATATCGACCGTTCCATCCTGCGCCTGCTGGCGGCGGATGCCTCGCTGTCTCTTAACGACATAGCCGACAAAGTGGGGCTGACCGCCACCCCGTGCTGGAAGCGCATCAAGCGGATGGAAGAAACCGGCATCATCAAGGCCCGCGTGGCGGTGCTGGACGCGGATAAGCTCGGCTTGCCGGTCTCGGTATTCGTCTCGGTGGAAACCAGCGACCATTCCGCCGCCTGGCTGGCTAAGTTTCACGAGGTTGTTACAAATACCCCGGAGATTGTGGGCGCCTGGCGGATGAGCGGCGACGTGGACTATTTGATGCATGTGGTGGTGCCGGACATCGCCGCGTATGATTCCTTCTACCGTAAGCTGATCGAAATGGTGCCGCTGCGGAATGTTTCCAGCCGGTTTGCGATGGAGCGGATGAAGGAAGGCGCGTTGCCGATTTAAGACGACCTAGCCATCCACCGGATTGCGCGGTGTGTTCAGCAATAATTGATAGAACACCAGATCGAGCCACTTGCCGAATTTAAACCCCACCTGCGGCAAGCTGCCAACATGCATGAACCCAAGCCGTTCGTGCAAGGCAATGCTGGCGGTGTTTGTGGCATCAATCGCGCCGATAATCGCATGTAAATCGTTTTTCTGCGCCGCCGCGATGAGCTGTTCCAGCACAACTCTGCCCAAACCCTTACCGCGATGCGCCTTATGAACATATACGGAATGCTCAACGGAATATTTATAGGCAGGCCAGGCCCTGAAGCGTCCATAGCTGCCAAATGCCATCAACGTGCCAGCTTCGGCTTCAATGCCAATCACTGGAAAGCCGCCCTCGGCTTTAGCCTGAAACCACGCAACCATATTTTCCGTTGAACGCGGTTTGTAATCGTAAAGCGCCGTCGAGGTTAGAATGGCGTCATTGAATATGTCCAGGATTGGGGCGGCATGACGCTCAAACGTACACTCAACGACACGATGTTCCATGTATTCCTCTTGAAAAACGGCAAGCGCGGCCTAATGCGCCTCTCCCCAGTTCTTGCCCACGCCAGCCTCGGCAACCAGCGGCACTGAAAGAGTAGCCGCGCTCTGCATCACCTCGCGCACCAGTTTCGCCGCGTCTTTTGCCTCCGCATCCGGGGCTTCGAACAGTAATTCGTCATGCACCTGGAGCAGCAGCTTCGTTGAAAATCCTGCATCCTTCAACGCTTTTGGCAGTTTTACCATCGCGCGCTTGATAATGTCCGCTGCTCCGCCCTGCAACGGCGCGTTGATAGCCTGGCGCTCCGCATAAGCGCGCAAGGCCGGAATTTTGTCTTTGATGCGCGGCACCCAACAGCGCCGGCCGAAGGGGGTGAGCACAAACCCATCTGTGCGGGCCTGCTCCTTCGTCGTGTCCATATAGTTCCGAATCTGCGGATAGCGCTCAAAATACGCGGCGATATAAGTCCTTGCCTCACCAGCGGAAATACCAAGCTGCCGCGCCAGGCCAAAGGCGGAAATGCCGTAGATGATACCGAAATTGATCGCCTTCGCGCGCCGCCTTGTGGCGCCATCCATCTCCGCCATGGGCACACTGAACACTTCCGATGCCGTGCGAGCGTGAATATCCTCGCCTTTCTCAAAACTTTCCTTCAGCGCCGGAATATCCGCCACATGGGCCAGCAGCCGCAGTTCGATCTGCGAATAATCCGCCGAGATGAGGCTATGCCCGGGGGCGGCTATAAACGCCTGGCGTATCCGCCGTCCTTCCTCGGTTCTTATCGGTATATTCTGCAAATTCGGGTCGGTTGAGGAAATGCGGCCGGTTGTCGTCGCGGCCATCTGGAAGTTCGTATGCACACGCCCCGTGCGCGCATCAATCTGCTCCACCAGCGCATCCGCATAAGTGGATTTCAGCTTGGAAAGCTGCCGCCAATCCATCACCCGCGCCGCGATATCCGCGCCCTGCTCAGCCAAACCTTCCAGCACGGAGCTATCGGTTCCCCAAGCGCCGGTTTTGTTCTTCTTGCCACCGGGCAGCTTCAAATCCTCGAACAGCACCTCGCCTAGCTGCTTTGGGCTGCCAACATTAAAGCTTCGGCCAGCGAGTTTGTGGATTTCCTCCTCAAACACGCCCATCCGCGTCTCGAAATCGGCGGACATGGCGGAGAGATCGTTTTTGTCCACCAGCACGCCTTCGGCTTCCATGTCCGCCAGCACAGGAATCAGCTTTTTCTCAAGCAGCTCATAAAGCGCCAGAGATTTATGCACCCGCAAGGCAGGCTTCAGCGCGGCCCATAACCGCAGGCCCACATCCGCCGCCTCGCCGCCCAACTCAGCGGCTTTTTCCACCGGCGCTTCCGCGAAATTCACACGCGCGCGGCCCGTACCCGTCACGTCATCCGGTGATTTCACGCTATGGGAGAGATGCACCCGCGCCAGCGTGGCGAGGTCATGCGCGAAATTCCCTGCATCCTGGCTGTAGGAAATCAGCATTACATCATCCAAGGGTGCCACCGGCCCCAGCCCGGCGCGGGCAATCGCTTCCAGCCCAAATTTCGCGTCGTGGAAAATCTTCAGCACCGAAGCATCGCCAAACAGCGCATCAAGCTCAGCCACCGCATCGGCCCAGGGCAACTGCGGTTCAGCATCCAGCGTGACATGGTGCTTGAGCGGCAGATACGCGCCCTGCCCCGGTTTGGCCGCCAGCCCCACCCCCACCAGATTGCCATGCAGGCTGTCTGGGTCGTCCGTCTGTACAGAAAGGGCAAGAAACCCGGTCTCCCGCGCCGTGGCGGCGATGGCTTGCAACTCGGCCAGCTTATAAATGGACTTGTAGGGACCAAAAGGCGCGTAGCTGATCTCAACCGGCGCTTCTTCCTCGACCACGCCATCCTCCAACCCCAGCCGGTGGCGGATGGAGCGGAAGTTATTCTCAACCAGGAAAGCACGGAGCACCGCGGCGTCCCAGGGCCGCACCGCCAGTTCCTCAATCGGCACGGGCAACGGCACCTCGGCGCACAACGTCACCAGAATCTTGGAAATCCGCGCCGCCTCGGCATGTTCGATCAGCGCATCTCGCCGCTTGGATGGCTTCATGGAGGGTGCCGCCTCTAGCACCGCCTCCAAAGTGCCGTATTCGCCGATGAGCGCCGCCGCCCCCTTGGGGCCAATACCCGGCACGCCCGGCACGTTATCCACCGAATCACCGATGAGCGCCTGCACCTCGATCACCTTCTCCGGCCCCACGCCAAACTTCGCCTCCACCTCGGCGGGGCCGATGGGCGTGTTCTTCATCGGGTCCAGCATAGAAACGCAAGGACCGAGAAGCTGCATCAAATCCTTATCGGAGGAGACGATGACCACCTCATCCCCCGCCGCACTGGCCTTTCTGGCGTAAGAGGCGATGAGATCATCCGCCTCCCAATCCTCAAGCTCAATGCTCGGCACGCCGAAGGCCTTCGTCGCCTCGCGGATGAGCGCGAATTGCGGTACCAACTCTGGCGGCGGCGGCGGGCGGTGGGCCTTATACTGGTCGTAGATGCGGTCCCGGAAGGTCTTGCGCCCGGCGTCGAAAATCACCGCCAGATGCGTGCCGGTATGCTCCTTCAACAGCCGCGCCAGCATGTTACAGAAGCCGAAAACCGCGTTCACATGCACGCCGTCGGCA
>JAGWZS010000160.1 GCA_018971905.1 Rhodospirillales bacterium
GATCATGATGTCGTTCACCTGCACCCAGCCCATGGCCAGCGCGAAATCATGCCCCCAATTGGCGGGCATGGGGGCGCAGACGAGGCCGGGGGTGGGCAGTTCCGGCGGGTTGCGGTCGTACCACACGCCCCAGAACAAAGCCCGTAGCCGGGCGGCACCGGGTTTAAGCGCGGCGGGCAGATACATGGCGAAACGCCCCATATCGATGCCGAATTTTTTCGCCTCCTGCCGAAGCTCCGGCGTGAAGGGCTCGGCCGGGAGCACGCCACCGGATTCAGACAGACGATGGACGATGCCGCGCAAGGGAGCGGGCGGGTTTTCCATGGCTTTCAGCAGGGCACCCAGGCGCTTTTCGGTCTCGGTTGCCAGCCAGGTGGCGAGGCGGGCGCGGATGCGCTCGCGGGCCAGGCCGTCCAGGAATTCCGAATGCAGCACGTCCACGCCCGGTTTGAGGAAGATGTCGGTTTTCTTCAGCCGGGCGATTTTGACATTCTCCCAGATGAAATGCCGGTCGTCGGACAGTGTTATCGCGTCATCGGCAGCGGTTTCAGCGGCCAGAATCCGGCGCGGCATTTCCACGCTGAGCGCGCGGCGGGCGGCGCGGAGCAGGATTTTTTTCTCAGGCCCCTGGGTGGCGGGGTCCGGGTGGAACTGAAACCCTTCAATCCGTCCGACATCGTGGCCCTCGACGGTCACCAGACCATCCGCCGCGACAACGGCCTGTAATTCTTCGGCCTCAGCCTCTTCCAAACGTCTCGTCAAATGTGCCGCCCTTTTATCAACAAACCGCGCCATTAGTTTTACATGCAGCGTGTCGGAAAGTCTGTCCTCCACCGCCCGGGCGCGCATGGCCCAGGTATCGGCATTGGTCATCCAATCCGTCCGCGCGGTTATATAGGCCCAAACGCGCACGTCCGTCAGCCTCTGCATTAACGTATCGATATCGCCTTCGAGACGGTCGAGATTTTCGATCTCGCTTGCGACCCAATCAACGGGCAGTTTTTCCTTCGCCAGCAGGTGAGTGAAAACCTTGGCGACAAGTTTGACATGCGAATCCGTGGCGAGCTTGCGGAAGTCAGGGATCTGGCAGGCTTCCCACAGCAGGCGGGTGGCCGAGCGGCCCTGGGCGCGGCGCATGAGATCGGCATCCCGCGAGAGCGCGTCCAGCGTTTGCACATCCGCTGCCTCGTTGCCGCGCACGAGGCCCTGGCGGCGCGGCGCGGCGGTGAGGCTTTCCAGCAAGGCGGGGGTGGAGGTGAAATCCAGCTCGTTATTGCGCCAGACAATTTGTTCCAGCGGTTCGAATTCATGGGATTCAACCTTTTCGGCCATGTCCTCGTCCAGGGCTGAGCAATCCGCCGTGGTGCCGAAGCTGCCGTCGCGCATACCCCGCCCAGCGCGCCCGGCGATTTGTGCCACTTCAGGTGCGGTGAGCAGGCGGGGCTGGTGGCCATCGAATTTGCGCAGGCCGGCGAAGGCGACATGGTTCACATCCATGTTCAGCCCCATGCCGATGGCGTCCGTCGCCACCAGAAAATCCACCTCTTTGTCCTGGTACAAGGCCACCTGGGCGTTGCGGGTGCGGGGCGAGAGGCGGCCCATGACCACAGCACAGCCGCCCCGGCGGCGGCGCACAGCCTCGGCGATGGCGTAAACCTCGGCTGCGGAGAACGCGACGATGGCCGAGCGCGGCGGCAGGCGGGAGAGTTTGGCCGGTCCTGCAAAGGTGAGCTGGGAGAGGCGCGGCCGGGTTTCAATTTCCACACCGGGGATGAGGCGGCGCATGAGCGGGGCGATGGTGTCCGCCCCTAAGAACATGGTTTCAACGAGGCCCCTCGCGTTGAGCAGACGGTCCGTAAACACATGGCCGCGGTCCGGGTCGGCGCAGAGCTGGATCTCATCGACGGCGAGGAATTCCACTTTGCGGTCCAGCGGCATGGCTTCCACCGTGCAGGAGAACCAGCGTGCCCCGGGGGGGACGATTTTTTCCTCACCCGTGATGAGGGCGACGGATTTGATGCCTTTGGCCTTCACCATGCGGTCGTAATTCTCACGCGCCAGCAGGCGCAGCGGAAAGCCGATGATGCCGGAGGCGTGGGACAGCAGACGCTCGATTGCCAAATGCGTCTTGCCGGTATTGGTGGGGCCAAGCACGGCCTTCACCCGAGGCAGGAATCCGGACATGGGGTTAACTTACGGCCGACCCCGCGCTTTGCAAGCTGGCCAGGATGTCTCGCACTGCCTCGGCATCGGGCGCGGCCAAGGCTGCGTTGGCCAATTGCTCGCACGCCAGCAGGGTGCTGGCGCGGATGGCCTGCTTGACGCGCGGCACGGCATTGCCGTTCATGGAAAGATGGCGGATGCCCAAGCCCAGCAGCAAAGGGGCTGCGGCCGGGCGGCTGGCGAGTTCTCCGCAAATGGAAACGGGAATGCCCGCCGCCGCTGCAAAGCTGGCGGTGAGATGGATAAGCCGCAGCACCGCGGGCTCCAGCGGATCGTAGAGCTTCATGTCGCCAGGCAGGGAGCGGTCCGCCGCCAGGGTGTACATGGTGAGGTCGTTGGTGCCGATGGCAAAAAAATCCGCGTGGCGGGCCAGCAGCGGGGCGGAGAGCGCAGCGGCGGGGGTTTCCACCATGATGCCAAGCGGGGGCATTTTTTCAGGCAGCCGCAGGTTGCGGCGATGCTTCAGGCGCCGCCAGACGCGCTGCATGGCCTCGCGTGTGTCCACGACCTCCTTGGCCAGGGAAACCATCGGCATCATGATGCGAACAGGCCCGGCGGTGGCGGCGCGCAGGATGGCGGCAAGCTGGGTTTCCAGCAGCGTCTGGTGGCGCAGCAGCAGGCGGATGCCACGCATTCCAAGGGCCGGGTTTGGCTCAGGCGCGTCTGGCATGAAGCGCGCCAGTGTTTCCACGTCCTTGTCCGACCCCCAGTCGAGCAGCCGGATGGTGACGGGGTCGCCGTCCATCGCCTCTATGATGTCGCGGTAGATGCGCGTCTGGGTTTCTTCATCCGGCGCCACATCGCGGTTCATGAACATGAATTCCGAACGCAGCAGCCCAATGCCCCGCGCGCCGGACTCCGCGATCATTTTCAGCTCGAAGGGCAATTCAAGGTTGGCTTGCAATTCAACCTGCGCGCCGCAGCGGGTTTGCGCCGGAAGATGCTGAAGCCGGGAGAGCGCGCGCCGGGCGCGGGCTTGCGCGGAAAGTTTTTTGCGCGCGGCGTCCAGGCTGTCACGCGAGGGGTTGAGAATGATGTCGCCGCTGTCGCCATCCACGATGGCAAGGCGGCCGACGGTTGCTTTTTCCAGCAAGCCGGAAACGCCCAGCACCGCAGGCAGGCCAAGGGCGCGCAGCATCACCGCCGTGTGGCCGTCCAGCCCGCCCTCGGCGGTGACGATACCGGCGAAGCGCGACGGCTGGATGAGGGCTGCTTCCGCCGGGCGCAAATCCTGTGCCGCCAGAATGCTGCCTTGCGGCAGAACCTCGAATGAGCGGAACGGCTGGCGGGTGAGATTGCGGATGAGCCGGCGGGCAACTTCCCGCACTTCGTCGGCACGGCGCTGGCGGCTGGATTTGTCTGTGCCGGGTTGCGCCAGAATGGCCTCGGCCTGGGCCTCCGCCTCGGCGTGGGTTGCGGCCTCGGCATTTTGTTCGCCGCTCTTCACCCTGGCTTTGATGCCGCGCATAAGCCGGGTGGGGCCCAGCATGTGCAGATAAACATCCAGCAGCGGGGCGATTTCGGCCTGGCTGTCTTTCGGCAAGGCGGTGAGGCGGGTTTTTAGTTTCTGAAGCTGTGCGCGCGAGCGCAGCACGGCTTCGTCCAGCCGGGTTAGCTCCTCGGGGATTGCCGCGGGCTCTGGCTTTGCGGAAGAGAAGGTGAGAGCCGCTTCTGAAGCCTCGTGCAGCACGCCAATGGCGATGCCCGGTGAAACCGGCTGGCCGGTGAGACGTTTTTCCCTGGCGCTAATCGGTTTCATGGAAGCCGGCCTCGATGAGCGCCGTGATGGCGTCGAGGGCTTCCCTTGCGTCGAATCCCTCGGCGCAGAGCGTAACGGAGCTGCCCACGCCCGCACCCAGCATCATCAGCCCCATGATGGAACGGGCCGAGACGGACTGGCCGTCCTTCGAGACATCCACATTGGCGGAGAATTGTTCGGCCAGGGTGACAAGCTTGGCGGCGGCGCGGGCATGAAGGCCGCGCCGGTTGACGATGCCGACCTCGGCGGAAATGACAGTTCCTTCCATGCGCTATTCGGCCGCGTTGCAGGCGGCCGGGCCGAGGGGCTGAAGTTCGTGCCCGTTGCAGATGTATTTTTTGCCTGCGGCCTCGGCGATGCGCACGGTTTCGGCCAGGGTCATCTGGCCGCGGATTTTGGCCAGCTTGACCAGCATGGGCAGGTTGACGCCGCCAAGAACCTCGATGTTGGGTTGCGAGGCCATGGCCATGGCGAGATTGGAGGGGGTGCCGCCGAACATATCGGTGAGGAGGACGACGCCGTCGCCATTATCCACCTCCGTGATGCGGCGCGCGATTTCGGCCTTCTGGCCTTCAAACGCCGCATCTGACTCGATGCAGACCGTGGCGAGCTGCTGCTGCTTGCCGACCACATGTTCCATGGCATCGCGCAGGGCCAGGGCCAGCGTGCCATGGGTGACGAGAACAAGACCGATC
>JAGWZS010000161.1 GCA_018971905.1 Rhodospirillales bacterium
GTGAGATGCTCATTCACGATGATCCCGTTGCCAACCGCAAGACCCGCTTGTGCGGCAAGCTCCGTGTTCGGGATCACCCCAATCCCCACAAGCACAAGATCCGCCGGGAAACGCTGTCCGTCACTGGTTTCAACGGCCTCGACTTTGGACTCGCCTACGAGCCTCGCGGCCGTGGCGCTGAATTTGAACCGGATACCCTGCGCTTCGTGGGCGGCGCGGAAATAATCGGCCATCTCCTTCGAAAGAACCCGCGCCATCGGCCGGTCTGCTGTTTCAATAACGGTTACCTCCACCCCGCGCTCAACCGCCACGCTGGCAAATTCCAGCCCGATGAACCCGGCGCCAATGACCACGACCCGGCCATTTTTGTCCAAAAATTCACGCAATCTATCCGCATCGTCCACGCTGCGAAGCTGAGCCACGCCCGCAAGTTCGGCACCTGGCACCGGCAGGGGTCGGTTGCGCGCGCCAAGGGCAAGGATGAGGTGGTCATAAGCGATGGCTTCGCCGTTATGCAGCAGAACCTGCCTGGCAGTCCGGTCAATTTTTTCGGCCCTATAGCCAGCGCGGCGTTCGATTCTGTTATCTTGGAAAAACGCCTCGGGCCGGAAGCGCAGCGCCGCGCGGTCAAGCTTGCCCATGAGGTAGGCTTTCGACAAAGGCGGGTGCTGGTATGGCAAAGTCGGCTCATCCCCCACCAGGATAACCCTGCCGCCAAAACCCCGCTCACGCAAGGATGCCGCGGCCTGGAAGCCAGCCTGACCGCTTCCGATAATTACGATCACGGAATCTCCGGTCACAGCTGATACTCCGGCATCTCGACGATCAAACCATCAAGCTCCGGCTTCATCGCGATCTGGCAGCCCAGCCGGCTGTTTGGGCGTCTCTCAGCCGCTACGATTTCCAGCGTCGCGGCCTCATCGTCCGCAATCGGCTCAAGCAGCGAGAGTTGATCCGGGTTGACGTAAACATGACAGGTGCCACAGATGGCATTGCCCCCGCATTGGCCAACAATGCCGTCAACGCCATGCTCAACAGCACCAGCCATGACACTCACGCCCACCTCAACCGCAACAGATTTGCGGGAACCGTTCGAGCTTACATATATTACGCTGGGCATTTTTAGAACTCCGTGGGAATTTTTGAAAGATTTTCCGGTATGATGCGCTTGGCCATTTTCATTTTTCTTAAGGTATGCCTCCGCACCTTTCACAAGAGGCGAGACCCAAGGTTAACCGAAGTGAACCGCAAACCCAATACCGAATTTGAGCAGTTTTTGCATCTTGCCGGTTTTATATCCTGGCATCGAATATCCATTTTTCTTCGTGGCTGCCATTTTTGTCTTGTTGTTTGCGCCTGCGTCTAAAGTGAACCGCACGAATCGTTTCTGCCTCGAATTCCTTCCAACGCAGCTTGATCAAATCCGCTCTTGATATCATGCCAACGAGCTTTCGCGTTGCAGGATCAACAACCGGAATTCGTGGGGCCCGGCAGACCATCATCCGTACAGCCACGGCTGATATTGTCTCGTTGGGCGAAGCGGTGGGAGGTGCCGCCTTCGCCAAAACCTCGGTGAGGTACCTCGTGCGTGGGATTTCCGCGCCGATCCAGTCGAGGATATCAGCGCGCGAAACCAGGCCGACAAGCCGCTGCTCCTCATCAACAACCGGATAACAACGGTGCCGGTGCGACAGATCGAGAAAGAAATCAATCGTGTCACCTACGCGCATGGCCGCATCCAGCGTTTGAACCGGGGCCGTCATGATTTCGCGTACACGGGTGAGAGAAGCCCAGTCGATGCTGTATTCGCGGGTGATATGATGCCCGCGCCGCGCCAGTTTTTCGGTCAAAATTGAACGCTTCATGATCAGCACGGTTACCGCATAACTCGCCATGCAGGCGGTGATGACCGGGAGCAGAACTTCATGATTTCCTGTCAACTCCACCGCGAACAAGGTTGCCGTCAACGGTGCGCGCATGGTGCCGCCCATCATCGCCGCCATGCCAAGAACCGGCCAAAATCCGGGTGCTGCGGCAGGCAGCCAAGGGGCCAATACCGCACCTAAACCACCCCCGACGATCAGCAGTGGCGCAAGTACGCCCCCAGATGTGCCAGACCCCAAAGCCACAGACCAGATAACGGCCTTTACCGCCATAAGCCGCAACGCTGACAGGCCCACCAGATTGCCCGCGAGCATCTGCGCGATATCCGGATAGCCAACGCCCAGTGCGCGCGGATCAATAAGCCCGCCAAGACCGACAACCAATCCGCCCAGCACGGGCCACCACATCCAATGCAGTTTCTGCCGCGCAAACCAATCCTCCGTGGCATAAACCATGACGGTGAGCAGCGCCGAGCCAAACCCCGTAACCAAGCCAAGCCCAACCCAACCGATTCCGTGCATAGGGTTTACGGTTACGCCCCCGGTGAAGGGAAATAACGGCGCAGGTGCCAGCAGGCAGTTGCGCTCCAGCGCCGCGGTAATGCAGGCAGCGGCGACTGGCAGAAAACTGCGCGGCTTGAGCTCGAACAACAACAATTCAATCGCAAGCAGCATGGCGGCGACAGGAGTGCCGAACACGGCGGTCATGCCGGCGCAGGCGCCCGCCACCAGCAGAGTCTTGCGCTCCATGTTTGTAAGCGCGAAGAACTGGGCGAACAGCGAACCGATGGCACCGCCGGTCATGATAATCGGCCCTTCAGCGCCGAATGGGCCGCCCGTACCGATGGAAATGGCAGAAGAGATCGGCTTCAGGATAGCAACCTTCAGCCCCATGCGCGAGCCACCCAGAACAATCGCCTCCAGCGCCTCCGGTATGCCGTGGCCGCGTATCTTCTCACTGCCGTAACGCGCCATCAGACCTACGGCCAAACCTCCCAGGGCAGGCACCACAACCGTCCATACCGGCAGATGAGCTGGCGCCGTGCCCATGCCGCCGAGATGGCCTAAATATGCGAGGGATGTAACCAAAGCGATGAGACGGAGAAGCACCCAGGCCGCAACCACGCCGCCGGTGCCTACCACAATTCCCATTGCGGCAATGGCCAGCACCCTGGGTTCGGTCGTGAAATCTCCGAGCTTTTCTAAAATACCGTGCCCGCCGCCAGATACCGCCATGCCAAATATTACCTCAATTGCAACCGGGCGAACATATATATCGTATCACGATGTAATCAAGCCGCCTATTCAAGCTTGCACAACAGTGCGTCCAGTAGCGGCCGAAGGCGCCTCAACTCCGCTTTATGCGTGACAGAAAGCGCCTGCAGCGCCTTCTCGGCGGCTGACGTCAGATGTAGCTTCATCATGCGCCGGTCCTTCGCGTCTGGCCTGCGTTCCACAAGGCCTAATATTCCAAGACGGTCCGCCAACTCGCTCGCAGTATGCGGCTGAATAAGCAGCAGATCCGCCAGCTCTCCAATGGAAAGCACCTTCTCCGGCGCGGCGCGGATTGCAAGCAAGGCCTGATGTTGCTGCGGCGTCAGCCCCGCGCCTTTTGCCGCATCCTCGCTGAAGTGCATGAAACGCCGCAAGGCGGCACGAATCGCAGCCAAGGTTTGATAGTCCTCATCGGTCAGCTGATCAGAAGGCGCTTGTTTTTTCGTCATGCCCCATAGTTACAGCCCGCCGAGCAAAAAAAGCCATACCGCGCGACGGCATGGCCTTTTGACAACTCAGCCCAGGGCTTCAGCCGGTCCAAAGAACTCGTACTGATACCTTTCGGCCGGCACGCCTAGCGTTGTCAGGAAGCGCTTGATCGCCGCCATGAACGGCTTTGGCCCCAGGAAATAAACCTCACAGTTAAGATCGGACGGCAGCAGGCTTTGCAAATGCTCAATGGCCGGGCGGCCCAACGCATGAGCTTGCTCTTGCTCACCATGTTCGTACACAACGAAATGCCTGAACTGCGCGTGATGAGACGCCCAATCCTTTAATGTTTTTTTGAAAGCGTGCACGGCCTTATTGCGGGAGTAATGCAGAAAGATAACCTCCCGATTGCCCTGGGCCAAAGAGGCCTCGGCCATGGCGAGCGTAGGAGTGATGCCAACACCGCCGCTGATCAACACCAGCGGGTTGGCGCCATCTTTCAAAAGAAACGCGCCGGCGGGCGGAAAAACATCCAGCGTATCGCCTTGGTTGAGTTTGTCGTGCAGAAAGTTGGAGACAAGGCCACCGGGCTCTCGTTTGACACTGATGCGATAAGAGCGGCCATTGGGCGCAGCGGAAAGGGAATAATTGCGCCGCGCTTCCTGTCCGTCAATGAAAAGCCTCAACCCCAGATATTGCCCCGGCGTGAAACCGGCCACGGGCTTGCCATCCACGGACTCCAGGTGGAACGAGGTAACTTCAAGGCTTTCTGGGACCTTTGCCGCAACACGGAAGGTGCGCCCACCGCGCCAGCCGCCGGGTGCGGCGGCGAGCTTGTCGTACATCTCCCCTTCAGCACCAATCAGCAGATCAGCCAGCTGCTGATAGGCCGCCGCCCAGGCATCAATCACCAGATCCGTGGCGATATCCTCCCCCAGCACCTCGCGGATGGCACGCAGCAGGCACGCCCCAACAATGGGGTAATGTTCCGGCAGAACCTGCAACGCCACGTGCTTGTTGACGATCTGCCCTGCCAGAGAGCCAAGCTCCTGGAGCCGGTCGATATTCTTGGCATA
>JAGWZS010000001.1 GCA_018971905.1 Rhodospirillales bacterium
CTTCTGCTTACCGACCCCGTGGCCGGGTTTGGCGCCTATGCCGAAATGGACGCAAATGCCTACCCGCAAAACACCAGGCAGAACGTTACCGGCGCCGCGCTGGCGGCAGGAGAGGGCGTTCAATTGCCCGGTGAAACCCTGACGCTCTCCGGTGCTTATCTTCAATCTGCGGAAACTGGCTTCGCGCTCAGTTCCTTTAGCATCGTCAGGCCAATTGCCTTCACCCTAAAAGACATCCGCGCGCGCGACGACATCACCGCTGGTTGCCTCACGGTTTCACCGCGCCTTTCCGCCAGCTTCTACGATTTTGCCGGTTACGCTCCGCAAAACCGGCGCGATCTGCGCGGCAGCCTGCTCCTGCATTACAGCAATGGCGCGCCGCTTTCTTACGTAACGGAGCTGCGCGCAGACCGCAGCGCGGGCGCGGATATTATCCAAGACGCCAATAATTACGCCGCCCTGGCGGGTTTGCAGGACAAGGCGGATGGTCTCTGGACCATCTCCGCCCTGGCCGGTGGCGCGTGGCGTAGGCCGCGCGTGGGGCAGGGGTTTGCCGCGCCGGTCATGGAAACGCGGCTCGACTGGTTGCCTGACAGGCTGGACGAGTTATGGCTCAATCTTGCCCGCGAGATCGACGACCCGAACCGGCTGAGCGCCACGCCTTACACGCTCACAGAGGCAAAGTTCACCTTTCTGCGCACGGGGTTGTACGATGTCAGCCTGAAAGCCACGGCGGCTGCATCCAACGCCGCGTATCTGCATACCCCATTGCGCGAAACATTGCTCACCGGCAGCGCGCAGATGACATGGCAGATGAGCCCAGCGCTGGCGCTGAACGGGCGCTATGTGTTCAACGACCGGCAATCAAACGAACTTGGCGCGGCCAATGAGCATGTGCTGACCATTGGGATCAGCTGGACGCCGTGAAGTTCCTTGGCCTGTCCTTCAGCGAATTATCTCTGAAACAGACATGCGATGCGCTTCTGACCCGGCCCGCCGGCGCGGCGTTCGCCTATGTCGTCACCCCCAATGCTGACCATCTGGAGCGGTTGCGGCGCAATCCGGCGCTAAGGCCAGCGTATGAAAGCGCGCTGCTAAGGCTATTCGATTCGCGGTTTTTGGCGCATTGCGCACGCGCCTTAGGGCAAGAAGCCCCGCCCGTGGTGACCGGTGCGGACCTCACCGCTGCGCTGCTGCCAGTCCTGGTGGGAGACCGCGTGGCCGTGGTCGGTATGCAGGACGCCGCTTTCGCCGCATTGCGGGCGCGCTTTCCTGGCATTCACTTCATCCACCACAACCCGCCGATGGGCCTGCTCAACCAGCCTGAGGCTTTTGCCGGGGCCGTGCAATTCATCGCCCGCGTGCAGGCCCGTTTCGTGTTTTTTGCGCTTGGCTCGCCGGTGCAGGAGCTTCTGGCGCAGGAGGTGATGCGCCAGGGCGAGGCCACGGGGCTGGGGTTATGCATCGGCGCCGCCATGGAATTCGCGGCCGGAACCCGCCGCCGGGCGCCCGCCTGGATGCAGCACGCCGGATTGGAATGGCTGCACCGCCTGAGCCAAGAGCCGCGCCGCCTTGGCCCACGCTATTTGCTTCGCGCGCCGCGAGTGCTGGTTTTATTGCTGGCGGAAGCTGCGGGTTTTCGGGCAGGATCAAACCGGTAAGAATCCGGCATTGGAGGCAGGATTTGGACTTTGTGGCGCCTGAACGCCGCCGGGCGGCTGATGATTCCCTCTGGGCGGTCGTAGCCGTTATCGGCCGGGTTATCCGCATTGCGGAGGTTTTTCCCAGCCGGGCCTTGGCGCTGAAGGACCAGGCATGGCGAGAAACCCAGGTGCGCGCTTACGCGAGCTTCCTTGAAAGAACCGAGCAGCCAGCCCCACGTTACATGATAAAGCCAATTCGCCGGACGGATCTGCCCCGGCGATGGAAGCCGCTTCCGGCGCTTGGATTTTTGCACGGGAATTGGTGATGACAGACAAACGCATCGAGCATGACGCGCTGGGCGATGTGGAGGTTCCGGCCAACCGGCTCTGGGGCGCGCAGACGGAACGCAGCCTGGAGAATTTTCGCATCGGGCGGGAGCGTTACGTGTGGGGCAGGGATGTAGTGCGGGGCTTTGGCATTCTCAAAAAAGCCTGCGCGCTGGCCAACCAGGTGCTGGGGCAACTCTCGGAGGAAAAGGCCCAGCTCATCGCCACCGCCGCGCAGGAGGTGATCGACGGTAAATGGGATGATGAATTCCCTCTGGTGGTGTTCCAGACCGGCTCCGGCACCCAGAGCAACATGAACGCCAACGAGGTGATTTCCAACCGCGCCATCCAGATGGCGGGCGGGGTTGTCGGCAGCAAAAAGCCCATCAACCCGAACGACGATGTGAATCACAGCCAATCCTCCAACGATACTTTCCCCACCGTGATGCACATCGCGGCGGTGGAGGTGGCGGCGGGCCGACTACTGCCGGCGGTGGAACGGTTGGCAGATGTGCTCAAGGCCAAGAGCCTGGCTTATGGCGATGTGGTGATGACCGGGCGCACCCATTTGCAGGATGCAACGCCAATTACGCTGGGGCAGGTGATCTCCGGCTGGCACGCCCAGCTTGAGCAGGCGGCGGCCCTTATCACCTCCTCGCTGGATGGGCTTTATGAGCTGGCTATCGGCGGCACTGCTGTGGGCACGGGGCTGAACGCGCATCCGAATTTCGGCGCTACCACTGCTGCCTTCGTGGCCGAGGAAACCGGTTGCCCCTTCGTCTCGGCGCCCAATAAATTCGCGGCACTCTCCGCACACGATGCACTGGTGGCGGCCTCCGGCGCATTGCGCGTGCTGGCAGGCGCCGCGATGAAAATCGCCAATGACGTGCGCTGGTACGCTTCTGGCCCGCGCACCGGCATCGGCGAATTACTGATTCCAGAAAACGAGCCCGGCTCCTCCATCATGCCTGGCAAGATCAACCCCACCCAGTGCGAGGCGTTGACCATGGTGGCTGTACAGGTGTTCGGCAACGACCATGCGGTGGCCTTTGGCGGCTCCCAGGGCAATTTCCAGCTCAATGTTTTCAAGCCGGTGATGCTGAGCAATTACTTGGATTCAGCCCATATCCTGGCTGACGCGCTGGACAGTTTTTGCATCCATTGCGCCGGGGGCATCGAGCCCGCTTTGGGCAGAATCGAGGAAAATCTCGCCCGCAACCTCATGCTCGTCACCGCCCTCAACCCGCATATCGGCTACGCCAAATCGGCCGAGATTGCCTTAAAGGCGCATCGCGAGGGGTTGACCCTGCGTGTGGCAGCGCTTGCCAGCGGCGCACTGACCGAAGCGCAATTCGACGCGTGGGTTAACCCCAGGGCCATGACCGCGCCGCTGGTGGTTTAGCGGGAGGGCTTTGCGGCCAGGCTTCTGATCGTGTTAAGATCACTGACCTGATTGAGCTGGGGATGTGTGAAGATGGATGGCGGTGCCGATTCTCGCCGGATTGTTGTTTACAAACCGGAGGACTTCGCGCCCATGCGCGCGGCGGGCCGCCTGGCGGCCGAAACGCTGGACATGATCGCCGAGCATGTGAAACCTGGCGTGACCACCGACCAGTTGAACGCGCTTTGCCACGATTTTATTACCGCGCATGGCGCTGTGCCCTCGCCGTTGAATTATCGCGGCTTCCCGAAATCAATCTGCACCTCCATCAATCATGTGGTCTGCCACGGTATTCCTGGCGACAGGAAGCTGCTGGACGGCGATATCCTGAACATCGACGTAACGGTAACGCTTGATGGGTGGTTCGGTGATTCCAGCCGGATGTATGTGGCCGGTAACGCCAACACCCGGGCGCGGCGGCTGATCGAGGTGACTTACGAGGCTTTGATGCGCGGCATTGCGGCAGTGAAACCAGGAGCCACCTTTGGCGACATTGGCTTTGCCATCCAGCAATATGTGGAGGCTCAGCGTTTTTCCGTCGTGCGGGATTTCTGTGGCCACGGCATCGGGCAGCGTTTCCACGAACCGCCCAACGTGCTGCATTTTGGCCGCCGCGGGGGAGGCGCAACGCTGAAGCCAGGCATGTTCTTCACCATCGAGCCGATGGTGAACGCGGGCAAACCAGATGTGAAAGTTCTGGAAGACGGATGGACGGCGGTGACCCGCGACCGCTCACTCTCCGCCCAGTTCGAGCATATGATCGGGGTAACGGAAACGGGCGCGGAGATCTTCACGATATCGCCCAAGGGCTACACCCAGCCGCCCTACGCATAATTCATGGGTGAATCTGGCGTGGCTGCACCAGTCTGGTACAGCCACGCCAGCGCGCTCAGGCGTTCGGGTCGATCCAGCCTACGTGCCCGTCGGTCCGCCGGTATACCACATTCAGCCCGCCGGTCTTGGTGTTGCGGAACATCATCAGCGGTTGCAGTGCCAAATCCATCTTCATCACCGCGTCGCGTACGCTCAGGGTTTCGATCGTGGTCGTGTCCTCGGCGACGATCGTGGCATGAAGCTCGTTTGCGAGCGTATCCACGCTTTTCTCGCGGCCGTTCGGGGCGGCCTCTTCGTCATCGGCTTCGGGTGCCAGCACATAGGCGCGGGCCATTTCGGGTTTAATCTTGCTCAGGTCACGCTGGTGCGCGGAGACGCGCCTGCGGTAGCGGCGCAACCGCTTGGCGATATGCTCCGCCGCATCCTCAAACGCAGCGCGGGCATCCGCCGCCTCACCCTCACCGCGCACGGTAATGCCGCGGCCGGCGTGCAGGTTGATGTCGCAGGTGAAAAAACTGCGGGCGCGGCCGAAGGTAACCTGCGCCTCAAGAGCATGGTCGAAGTATTTTGCCGTGATTGTGCCGAGCTGATTGCCCACGTGAACACGCAGGGCGTCTGACAGTTCGACTTGTTTACCTGAGACCGTTAGTTGCATGGTCTTCTCCCGAACAAACCGGCTCGTTGTCTTTGTTTCGCAGAGCTATTTTTCAACAGCCTTGCTATGCGGGGATTTTTTCCCGCCTGCGCTGCGCCGAGCCGGGAATACGCAGCGCGTCTCTGTATTTGGCCACGGTCCGCCGTGCTATGTCTATGCCTTCTTTCTGCAATATGGCCGCTACAGCATCATCCGACAAAATATTTTTTGGATTTTCACCGCCGATGATCTGCGCAACGCGATGGCGGACGGTTTCTGCCGAGTGTGTCTCTCCGTTGGCCCCGGCGAGGGCTGTGGTAAAAAAGAATTTCAGCTCAAAAATGCCACGCGGCGTGGCGATGGATTTATTTGAAGTCACGCGGCTTACGGTGCTTTCGTGCAGCTCCACTTCAGCGGCAATGTCGCGCAGGGTCAGCGGCCGCAGATGCGAGATGCCGTGGCGAAAAAAACCATCCTGCCGGCGCACAATCTCCGCTGAAACGCGCAATATGGTTTGCGCGCGGGCCTCCAGGGCCTTCACCAGCCAGTTTGCACTTTGCAACTGCTCGGAAAGGAAGCTTTTGGTTTCCTTATTGGCTGATGCCACCAGCCGGGCATGAAACCCACGGCGGATTAGCAAACGCGGCATGGTTTCCGGGTTTATTTCAAGCAGCCAGTCAGGGGCGCCATCTTCCGCCAGTGGCGCCGGGCGCATCAGCACATCCGGGATCAGCGGGCGCAGCGGCTCGGAATCGAACTTCGCCCCTGGCTTCGGGTCCAGCCGCTTCAACTCGGCGATCATGTCAGCCAGGTCAGCTGCATCCACACCGCAGATATCTTGTAAACTGCGCAGTTCGCGGCGGGCCAGTAAGGGCAGGTTATCCAGCAGTGCCTGCATTGCCGGGTCCAGCCGGTTCTGCTCCGCCAATTGCGCGGCCAAGCATTCCGCCAGGCTGGTGGCGAACACGCCAACCGGGTCGAAACGCATCATGATGGCGCGGACAGCCTCGAAACGGGGCAGCGCCACCCCCAAGGCCGCGGCCAATATCTCCGGCGTTTCACCTAGCCAACCCGTTGGCTCCAGCACCACGATCATCGCCATGGCGATCAGCAAATCCTCGCGGGCAGAAAACGTAAGCCGCGCCTGCTGCTCCAAATACTCGCGAAGATGGGGCCGCTCTGCGGCCAGCGCCTCCAGCGGGTTCCAATCGTCGTCCTCACCCGAAAGTCCTGCCCCACCATAGCCATCGGCATTGGTGCCCACATCGTAAACATTACGGGTGTCGAGGTCGAGCGAGGTTGTGGCGGAATCCGGCAACATGCCAGCAGCTGCCATGCTGGCTGGGTCATCGGGTACAGGGGAGATGGTTTCAGCCGACGCTTCAATCGCAGCTACGGTTTCACCTCCGATCTCGCGTTCAAGTAATGGATTTTTAAGCAATTCATCTTCAATGAACGCGGTGGCTTCCAGATTTGAGAATTGCAGCAGCTGAATGGCCTGACGCAACTGCGGGGTCATCACCAGAGACTGAGACTGGCGAAGATCCAGGCGCGGCGCGTAGGACTGAGCAAAAGCCATGCCAAAAGGTTAGCGCGTTTTCAAACCTTCTCCAAGAGTATTGGCGCGAAGGCTGCATGGCCAATTTCAAGCAAGCACGGGCACGCCGTTACAGGCTGAATTTTTCGCCCAGATAAACCCGGCGCACATCCTCATGCGCCACCACTTCTTCAGGGTTGCCTTCCATCAGCACCTGGCCATCGTACAGAATATAGGCCCGGTCGATAATCTCCAGCGTTTCGCGCACATTATGGTCGGTGATGAGCACGCCAAGGCCACGATGCTTCAGATGCGCCACCAGATCGCGGATTTCGCCGACCGCTATGGGGTCAATGCCGGCCAGCGGCTCATCCAGCAGGATGTAATTCGGGCCCGTTGCCAACGCCCGGGCAATTTCTACACGCCGCCGCTCGCCGCCGGAGAGGGCAAGGGCAGGGGTGCGGCGCAGATGCGAGATGCCGAATTCCGCCAGCAGCCCGGTCAGCATTTCCTCACGCCGGCTGGCATCCGGCTCCACCATGTCCAGCGCGGCCATGATGTTCTGCTCCACGTTCAGACCCCGGAATACGCTGGCCTCCTGCGGCAGATAGCCGATGCCAAGCCGTGCGCGCCGGTACATGGGCAGGGTTGAAATTTCCACACCGTCTAGCGAGATGGTTCCGGAATCAGGCCCGATCAGTCCCACGATCATGTAGAAGGTCGTGGTTTTGCCCGCGCCGTTTGGCCCCAGCAGCCCTACGGCCTCTCCGCGCTTAACAGAAAGCGAAACATTGCGCACAACCGGCCGCTTTTTGAACCGCTTGCCAAGACCGTTGGCCACCAGCCCGGCGTCACCGCCCGCAACCGCGGTCCGGCTGATCTGCTCGCTGGTAATGACGGAGCTGCTCATCTCACTTCCCCGATCCCGGCAAGATGACGCCGGAAACCTGGCCGCCTGGTCCTGCCAGCAATGTTGCAACTCCGGTTTTCATGTTCACTAGCGCATCGGCGCCTGCCAGCTCGTTTGGGCCATGAATGATGCGGACATTTCCGCCCAGCCGCGCCTGGCCGGTGGGCGGCAGATAAACGCCCCTGTCGCCCATGGCGGTGTCGCTTGGTGTTTTGATAACAACGCTGCCCATTGCCTCAACGCGCTTGAGGTTGCCACCTTGGCTCAGCCCATCGACATTTTGCGCCGCTGGCTGCGCCGTGCCACCGCTTGCCTGGCTGTTAAAATAGCCTGTGATGACATCGGCCGCGATGGAGCGCCCGCCGTTTGCCATAATCAGAGCGTCACCGCGCGCAATAGCCTTATGTTCACCCGCATAATATTCAATTGAATCCCGTGCGGTGATTGTATCCTGCGGCGTGGTCAGTTTCAGGTTTTTCCCGGTGAGCACCAGCACCTGCTGCCCTACGGAATAAACCGCATGGTCGCCCCAGGCGTTATCTGTCGCGGTGTAGATATGCACATGACCTATTGCATCCAGCTCCGTGAGCTGGGCATTGCCCTGGTCGAGCGGGCTGGATGATGCGTCGGGCGCAGACGGCGCGGGCTGGCTGCCGGCGTCGGTTTTTTTCACATAATGCGCCACCAGCTCATCTGCGGTTACGGTCACATCGCCGCGCACGGCCTTGGCGTCGCCGGTCGCGGTCACGGTCTGCGCATCCTGCGACCAGGTAATGCCCTGCGATGCGGTGATCTGGATAGGCACCGGCGCCGCGCCGGGCGGCGTGCCCAGGTTTAAGTCCTGCGCGAAGGCCGCATGGGCCGCGCAGGCCATGAGGGACAGAAGAAAAAAACGCTTCATTGAGCTTGTGAAAGCGTCAGTGTGGCGGGGCCATGGAAGGTTATTTCACTGCCCTTTCCGGTCAGGTTGAACCCGCGCTGGGCGCTAAGCGTGCCAAAGGGGCCCGTTACCTGCACGGGATTGGTGCCTGATGCCCCGCCCTGGCGAAGATCGATGGCGCTGCTCTGTGTTGTTACAATCGTACCGTCGTTGCGGTAGAGCGTCACGCCGCCGTTCAGGTCGAGCGTATCGCTTTTCTGGTTGTAATTGCCGGTGGCGGATTTCAGCATCAGCCAGGCGCCGGATTTGAGGGTGATATCGCCCTCGGGTGCGGTGAGGGCCACGTTATTCTGCCCTTTTTGAACGGCGCTTACGGCTGTTACGGTATATGGCTGCCCTTGCTGGTCGCGCCCATGATAGGTGGCATCCTGCATCCGCGAAGCGGCGGTGCCGGTGGATTGCGAAACATGATAGGTCACCCGGTTTGCGTCGGGGCCGGATTGCCAGGAGGGCGCCACCGCCAATGCCGCCAGCAACAGCAGTGCTGCCGCCGGCAAGGCGCGCTTGAGCAGGGTTATCCGCAGGCTGCGTCTGGCGAGGTTCGTCTGTGCTTGCTGGCGTTGGCTGCGAATTTCATCCAGAACCGAATGGCGGGGAAGATGAGGGATGTGATTCATGCGCACACCGCTCCCGGCATTGTCAGGGTTGAAGGACCAATGACCATAACAACCTCATGCCCGCGAATTGAGGCGAGAGCAGGGCAGCCAAGTCTGCTACGCTTTGGGGCGGCGCGAATCATGGAGCATGGTATGGCCAGCCCGGCCGCGCTGGTCAACACGATATACGCAACCCTGTGTAACCTGGCCTCAATGCGCGAAGAGATCGGGGTCTGCGTAACCCAGCAGGTCTAGCTGAGCGCGGACGGGCAGAAAACTGAAGGCGGCCGTGGCAATGCCAAGCCGATTCTCCCGGATCAGCAGCTCCCTCAGCCTGTCCCAGATTTTATGCAGATAAAGCACGTCCGATGCCGCATAGGCGATCTGCTCGGGGCTAAGGCCAGGGGCACCCCAATCGCTGGTCTGCTGCTGCTTGGAAATATCCACCCCGGCCAGATCCTTGCATAAATCCTTCAGCCCATGCCGGTCGGTGTAGGTGCGCACAAGCTTGGAGGCGATCTTGGTGCAGATGACAGGGGCCGCCAGCACGCCGAGCGTGTTGTAAAGCGCGGCAATGTCAAACCGCCCGTAATGGAACAGCTTGGTTACCTCAGGGTTTGCCAGCAATGTCTTGAGGTTGGGGCAGTTTGTGCCTTGGCCTCCCAGCGCCTCGGGGATGAGCTGCACGAGATGGGCCGTACCGTCTCCGGCGGAAAGCTGCACCAGGCAAAGCCTGTCCCGGCACGGGTTGAGCCCCATGGTCTCGGTGTCTATCGCCACCAGCGGTCCAAATGATAGTCCCGCCGGCAGATCATGCTTATGGAGCGTGACGCCGTTCATTTTGCCGCCTGATTTTGGATGAAATTAAAAAATGGTGCCCAGGAGAGGACTCGAACCTCCACGCCCTTGCGAGCGCTAGCACCTGAAGCTAGTGCGTCTACCAATTCCGCCACCTGGGCCCAACCATTTTTAGGGCGTACCGGCTAGCCGGTACGCCGCGCGTTGCCGAAGCATCGTGGGAGCGGCGTTTAACTCTCCCTCAATCTGGCGTCAACATGGCTTGAGCGTGTTTTTCACGCGGCCTACAAGCGGGGCGAAACAGGGAAGGGGCTTGTATGCTGTCTGAACGCAAAATCGCCACGGTTTTTGGCGCTTCGGGATTTTTGGGGCGTCATGTTGTGCAGCGGCTGGCCGCGCGCGGATACATCGTGCGCGCCGCGGTACGCGACACTGAAGCCGCGAAAATTCTTCGCCCCATGGGGGCGGCCGGACAGATTGTGGCACTTTATGCGCCGGTCTCCGATGAGATTTTGGCAGCCCGCGCCATCGCGGGCGCCGATGTGGTCATCAACCTTGCCGGCATTCTCACGGAGTCGGGTAAAGGTGAGTTTAACCGCACCCATGCGGAAGGGGCTGGTCTGGTGGCGCGGCTGGCCCATGCGGCTGGCGCCAGGCTTGTGCATGTGTCCGCCATCGGTGCCAACCCCGCCAGCGCTTCGGCCTATGCCCGCAGCAAGGGGCAGGGTGAGCAGGCGGTGCATAGTGCACATCCGCAGGCAGCCATTCTGCGCCCTTCCATCATGTTTGGCCCCGAAGACAATTTCTTCAACCGTTTCGCCAAGATGGCCGTGGTGTTGCCGGTTTTGCCAATTGTACACGGCAAGACCAAGTTCCAGCCTGTCTATGTTGCGAATGTCGCCGATGCGGTGCTGGCGGCGCTGGGGCCCCTGGGCGTTGGTAAATTATTTGAGCTGGGCGGCCCGGAGCAGAAATCCTTCAAGGCTCTGGTTCAGCAGATGCTGGCGATCATCGAGCGTAAGCCCTGCCTGTGGGATATGCCGGTGGGGCTTGCAACCCTGGCTGCGATGATCCCCGGCTCCGGCCTGACCGCAGATCAGCTCACGCTGCTGGCCGCAGATAATGTGGTTGCGCCTGGCGTGCCTGGCCTGCCAGAGCTTGGTATCGCCGCCACGCCGATGGAGCTTGTATTGCCGCACTATCTGGCGCGTTACCGCGTTGGTGGGCGCCGCCACACGGATGTTTACAGAGAATAGGGCCGGTTAAGTACCTTTTTATCTGCGGCCAACACCTAAAAAATCCAGCTTAAGTGGGGTGCGCTGAAAATATACGTCAGCATATGGTAACCAATTTAAAAAAATCCTTGGTGTTCCGTCAAAAATCTCGCTAAGAGCGGGGCGTGACCCTGTGGGCGCCGGCCGCGGTGCCCCGCTTTTGTTTGTGAGCGAGATAAATGGCTGAACGAATGCTGAAATTCATCAATCTGCCCCAGCAGACGCCCCAGAAGCGTCCGGCAGCGGCCCGCCGTGAGGATTTCCAGGAAATTTACGATGATTTCCAGCCCGAGGCAGCGTCGGCCCAGGCCAGCCGCTGCTCGCAATGCGGCATTCCGTTCTGCCAGGTGCATTGCCCGCTTTCCAACAATATTCCAGACTGGCTGAAGCTCACCGCCGAGGGTCGGCTTGAGGAAGCGTATGAGCTTTCTTCTGCAACCAACACATTTCCTGAGATTTGTGGGCGCATTTGCCCGCAGGACCGGCTATGCGAGGGCAATTGCGTCATCGAAAAGGGCTTTGATTCAGTTACCATCGGTGCGGTCGAGCGTTATATCACCGACACCGCTTTTGAGAATAACTGGGTAAAACCCATCGCTCCGGCCGCAGAGCGCACTGAAACCATCGGCATCATTGGTGCGGGCCCTGCTGGCCTGGCAGCGGCGGAACGCCTGCGCGCCCAGGGGTATCAGGTAACTGTTTACGACCGGCATGACCGTGTGGGTGGGCTGCTGATCTACGGCATTCCCGGCTTCAAGCTGGAGAAGGAGATCGTGCTCCGCCGCTGGAAATGGTTGGAGGATGGCGGGGTTAAATTCGTGCTGAATGCCGATATCGGAGGCGCCATACCTTTCGCTGAACTGCGCGCGAAGCACGACGCGGTGCTGATCGCCACCGGCGTTTATAAGGCGCGCGAGATTGGCGGCCCTGGTTCCGGCTTGCCGGGAATCGTAAAGGCGCTGGATTACCTTATCACTTCCAACCGCAAGAGCCTGGGTGATGCCGTACCGGATTATAATTCCGGCCTGCTGAACGCCGCAGGTAAGGATGTGGTGGTGATCGGCGGCGGCGACACGGCCATGGATTGCGTGCGTACCGCCATCCGCCAGAATGCCAAATCCGTCACCTGCCTTTACCGGCGCGACAAGCAGAACATGCCGGGCAGCTTGCGCGAAGTAAAAAACGCCGAGGAAGAAGGTGTAACCTTCACTTGGCTCTCCGCCCCGGAGGTGTTTCTAGGGGATGACAAGGTAACCGGCGTGCGCGCCGTGCGGATGCATCTGGGCCTGCCGGATGCCTCCGGCCGCCAGTCCGTGGAGCCGATTGAAGGCTCCGCCTTCACCGTAAAGGCGGACCTTGTCATCAAGGCGCTGGGTTTCGACCCCGAGGACCTGCCCGCCGCCTTCAACGAACCGGCGCTCACGCTTAGCGGCTGGGGCACGTTGAAGGTAAATCCGCGTAGCTTCGAGACGTCTTTGCCCGGCGTTTTCGCCGCAGGTGACATTGTACGCGGCGCGTCGCTCGTTGTCTGGGCCATCCGCGACGGGCGCGATGCCGCCGCCGCCATCCATCAGTCTTTCCAAACCGCCCGCCGGGCGCTGGCCGCAGAGTAACCGCCATGAACCACGAAACCGCGTCTGAATTTCTCACTGCCTGGGATGCCAATGCCGAGGCTCTGAAGCATACCTATTCCCGCGCGCAGGAGCATGATGCCTGCGGCGTCGGCCTTGTGGCGGCGCTGGATGGCAAGAAACGCCGGGACATTGTGCAGGCTGGCATTGATGCGCTCAAGGCTGTTTGGCATCGAGGTGCCGTGGATGCCGACGGCAAGACCGGCGATGGTGCGGGCATCCATATCGAAATCCCACAGGATTTCTTTGCCGCAGAAATCAAGCGCGGTGGTGACAGGCTGCACGAAGGCGCCATCGCGGTGGGCATGGTGTTCCTGCCCAAAACCGACCTTGGCGCGCAAGAGCGTTGCCGCCAGATCGTGGAAACCGAGATCCTGAATTTCGGCTATCGCATTTACGGCTGGCGCCAGGTGCCCATCAATGTCGCCTGCATCGGCGAGAAGGCCAACGCCACCCGCCCTGAAATCGAGCAGATCATGCTCTGGAACGCGCGCGGCCTGTCCGAGGATGAGTTTGAGCGTGAACTCTACATCATCCGCCGCAAGATCGAGAAGGCGGCCATCGAGGCGCAGGTGCCAGAGCTTTATCTTTGCTCGCTCTCCTGCCGCTCCATCGTTTACAAGGGCATGTTCCTGGCCGAGAGCCTGACGGATTTCTACCCAGACCTGCTGGATGAACGTTTTGTTTCGCGCTTTGCCATTTATCACCAGCGTTATTCTACCAACACCTTCCCTACCTGGAAGCTGGCGCAGCCGTTCCGTATGTTGGCCCATAACGGTGAGATCAACACCGTTGCCGGCAACATCAACTGGATGCAAAGCCACGAAACGCGCCTGGCCGCCGAGGGGCTGGATGAGTTCCTGGATTACGTGAAGCCGGTGGTGCAGGCTTCAGGCTCCGACACGGCGGCGCTTGATAACGTGTTCGAGCTGCTGGTGCGCGCCGGGCGCGACGCGCCGATGGCGAAAACGCTGATGATCCCGCCCTCCATCTCCAGCGATGCGGCGATGCCGCAGGCGCATAAAGATCTGTTTCTGTACTGCAACGCGGTGATGGAGCCGTGGGACGGCCCCGCCGCTGTCTGCGCCTCCGATGGCCGTTTCGTCATCGCCGGGCTGGACCGCAATGGCCTGCGCCCGCTGCGTTATTCCATCACCCGGCACAACATGCTCATTGTCGGCTCCGAAACCGGTATGGTGAAGCTCGACGAGGAGGACATCATCGAGAAAGGCGCTGTCGGCCCTGGCCAGACCATCGCCGTGGATCTCGAGGAGTCGAAATTTTACCATGACGGCGAGCTGAAGGATATGCTGGCCGCGCGGCAGGATTTCGCCGCCTGGACCAAGCGCATCACCGTTATCGACCATATCGTGAAAACCGATGCGCCAGAGCCCGTGCGGCTGGATACCGAGGCGCTGCGCCGCCGCCAGCTTGCGGTTGGGTTCTCGCTTGAGGATATGGAACTGATTCTGCACCCGATGGTGGAAACCGCGCAGGAGGCCACAGGCTCCATGGGCGATGACACGCCGGTGGCCGTGCTGTCAGACCGTTACCGTGGCTTGCACCATTATTTTCGCCAGAGCTTCAGCCAGGTGACAAACCCGGCCATGGATTCCCTGCGTGAAACCAGGGTGATGACGCTGAAAACCCGCCTTGGCAATCTCGGCAACGTGCTGGACGAGAACGAGGAGCAGTGCGACCTGCTGCAACTCGAATCGCCTGTGCTGTCCAGCGCCGAGTTCGAGGCCATGCGCCGCACCATGGGTGCGTCCGCCTGCGTGGTGGATGCCACCTTTAAGATCACGAACGGAGAGGGCGGCCTGCGCCGGGCCATCGAGCGCATCCGCCGCGAGGCTGAGGAAGGTGTGCGCGCCGGCTGCACCCATGTTATTCTCACCGATGAGGCGATGGGCCCGGAACGCGCGCCGATCCCGATGATCCTCGCCACCGGTGCCGTGCATACGCATCTGGTAAGGCAATCCTTGCGCACCTTCACCTCACTGAACGTGCGCTCCTCTGAATGTCTGGATGTGCATTATTTCGCGGTGCTGGTGGGCGTGGGTGCCACCACGGTGAACGCCTATCTGGCGCAGGAATGCATCGCGGACCGGCACGCGCGTGGGCTGTTTGGCAATGTTTCGCTGAAGGAGTGTGTCGCCCGCTACAAGAAGGCGGTGGATAAGGGGCTGTTGAAGGTGATGTCCAAGATGGGCATCTCCGTCATCTCTTCCTATCGCGGCGGCTATAATTTTGAGGCCATCGGGCTCTCCCGCGCGCTGGTGGGTGAGTTCTTCCCCGGCATGGCCTCGCGCATTTCCGGCATTGGCCTGCCTGGTATTGCCCATAAAGTGCTGGAGCTGCACGAGAAGGCATGGGGTGGCGCTGCCGTACCGCTGGATGCTGGCGGGTTGTACCGCCAGCGCCGCACCGGCGAAGCCCATGCGTTTGACAATAACGCCATCCATCTGCTGCAAACCGCGGTGAACAGCGGCTCCTACCGGATGTTCAAGAAATATTCGGAGATGGTACGCAAGCAAAAGCCGGTGGCGCTGCGCGACCTGCTGGATTTCCGCATGGAGGGCTTAAGCCCCATCTCGCCCGATGAGGTGGAGAGCATCACCTCCATCCGCAAACGGCTGCTCGCACCCGGTATCTCGCTTGGCGCGCTAAGCCCCGAGGCACATGAGACGCTCTCCATCGCCATGAACCGCATCGGCGCGCGGTCTGACTCCGGCGAAGGCGGGGAGGACCCGTCCCGCGCCGAGCCGCGCCCGAATGGCGACAATGCCTCTTCTGCCATCAAGCAGATCGCCTCCGGCCGCTTTGGCGTGACCGCGGAATATCTGAATGATTGCAAGGAAATCGAGATCAAGGTGGCGCAGGGTGCCAAGCCGGGTGAGGGCGGACAGTTGCCGGGCTTTAAGGTCACGGAGCTGATCGCCAAGCTGCGTCACTCCACGCCGGGCGTTACGCTCATTTCCCCGCCCCCGCATCACGACATCTATTCCATCGAGGATCTGGCGCAGCTCATCTACGACCTCAAGCAGATCAACCCGCGCGCCACGGTGTGCGTGAAGCTGGTGGCGCGCTCGGGCATCGGCACCATCGCGGCCGGCGTGGCGAAAGCGAAGGCGGATGCGATTCTCATCTCCGGCCATGTCGGCGGCACCGGCGCTTCTCCGCAAAGCTCGGTGAAATATGCTGGTATGCCGTGGGAGATGGGGCTTTCCGAGGCGCACCAGGTGCTCATGCTCAACCGGTTGCGCCACCAAGTGGTGTTGCGCACCGATGGCGGGCTGAAAACCGGACGCGATGTCGTTATCGCCGCCATGCTCGGCGCCGAGGAATTCGGTATCGGCACGGCTTCGCTCGTTGCCATGGGCTGCATCATGGTCCGCCAGTGCCATTCAAACACTTGCCCTGTGGGCGTGTGCACGCAGGACGAGGCGTTGCGCCAGAAATTTGACGGCACGCCTGAGAAGGTGATCAACCTGTTCTCTTTCGTGGCGGAGGAAGTGCGTGAAATTCTGGCCTCGCTCGGTTTCCGCTCCATGCACGAGATCATCGGCCGGACGGATTTGCTGCATCAGGTCTCGCGTGGCGCAGATTATCTGGACGATCTCGATCTCAACCCGCTCCTCGCCCAGGCCGACCCTGGCCCCTATGCGCGCTACTGCACCCGCGAGGGCCGCAACGAGGTGCCGGATACGCTCGACGCTCAGATGATCGAAGACGCCGAGCCCTTCTTCAAGAGCGGCGAGAAGATGCAGTTGCAATACAACATCCGCAACACGCATCGCGCCATTGGCACCAAGTTCAGCTCGCAAATTGTGGCCAAGTACCGCAAGGTGAAGCTCCAGCCGGATCACGTCACTGTGCGCCTGCGCGGCTCGGCCGGGCAAAGCCTGGGCGCTTTCGCGGTGAACGGGCTGAAGCTGGAAGTGTTTGGCGATGCCAACGACTACGTGGGCAAGGGGCTTTCCGGCGGCAGCATTGTGGTGCGCCCTGGTCCGTCCTCCAAGCTTAAAACCAACGAGAACACCATCATAGGAAACACGGTGCTCTATGGCGCCACCGCCGGCAGCCTGTTCGCGGCGGGTCTGGCGGGCGAGCGTTTCGCTGTGCGCAATTCCGGGGCGGTCGCGGTTGTTGAAGGTGTTGGCTCCAACGCCTGCGAATATATGACCGGCGGCACGGTCGTAATTCTGGGCGAAGTGGGCGACAATTTTGGCGCCGGCTTCACCGGCGGCATCGCCTTTGTTTACGACCGCGCGAACAAATTCGAGATGCGGCTGAACAAAGAGACGCTGCACTGGCAACGCGTCAATTCCGCCCACTGGGCCGGAGTGCTGCGCGAGCTGGTGGAGCGCCACGTGGCCGAGACAGAAAGCCGTTATGCCGCAACGCTGCTGAATGATTGGACTCGCGAGGCGCCGCATTTCTGGCAGGTGGTGCCAACCGAATATATTAAATACCTGCCCGCGGCGCTCGATGACACGCCCGCGCTAAAAACCGCCTGACCAGCCTGGTTGTTGCGAAAGAGGCTGCTTTTAAAAAGCAGCCTCTTTTTGCGGGCTTTTTAGAATGCCATAATCCCGGCCATGCGAGTCCTTTATCACCTTCCGCTCTCCCCCTATTCGCGCAAGGTGCGAATGGTTCTGGCTGAAAAGCGTCTTCCTTTTGAGCTGCGTGTTGAAAAAGTGTGGGACCGGCAGCCGAGCTATCTGGAGATGAACCCGGCCTGCACCGTGCCGACCCTGGTTGAGCATAACGGGCTGGTGATCCCCGATTCGCGGGTGATTTGCGAATATCTCGAAGAATCCTACCCTGATACGCCGCTGCTCAGCCGCTCCCAGCCTGAGCGGGTGGAAACGCGCCGCCTCGTCGCCTGGTTCGACGAGAAATTTTACGACGAGGTTGTGCGCAACCTTTACTGGGAAAAAAATCTTAAACAGGCGCTCAAGCTCGGCGCGCCAGACGGCAACGCCCTGCGCGCGGGTTATGCGAATTTGAAGCAGCACCTGCTCTATATCGGCTGGCTAGCAGAGCACCGCCGCTGGCTGGCGGGGAGCAGCCTTTCAGTTGCGGATTTCGCCGCCGCCGCCATGCTTTCCACACTGGATTTCATGGGCGATGTCGATTGGTCGGTTTCTCCCGCTGCCAAGGACTGGTACGTGCGCATCAAGTCCCGCCCTTGCTTCCGTGCCGTTCTGGCAGACCGCGTGAACGGCATGGCGCCGCCACCCCATTACGCGGACCTGGATTTTTAAACCCGGGTTTCCTGCTCTCAACGGCCGGATGTTACGGCAATTTACGCATAAGCCGGTGCGGAATACCCGCATCCAAAAACTCCGGCCCTTCCGCCACGTAACCCAGCCGCTGGTAAAACCCGGCCGCGTGGGTCTGTGCGTCCAGCACAAAGGCACTGCCAGGGTGCTCAGCTTCAATCCTCTGCATCAGCATCCTGCCGATGCCAAATTTTCGGAATGCCGCCTTCACCGCCACCCGGCCAATTTTCTGCAATCCGGGCGCTTTTTTAACCGCCCGGGCCGTGCCCGCCGGCTCGCCATTCCATAGCGCCAGAAAGTGCAGGGCTGCATCGTCCAGCTCGTCCAGCTCTTCCTCCGTCGGCACGCCTTGCTCACCCACAAACACCGCAAGACGGATGGCAAAACATGCTTCAAGCTCCACCGAGCCGCGGGCAGCCCGGAGGATCTGGATCACTGTGTTACCAGCCCGATGATGGTGGTCTGGGGCGGCATGTTGGGCTTCAGCGTTGGCCAGCGCGTGGCGGGCTTGGCGAAGCTTGCCCCGGGCGTAGCGCCGGGGTGGCGCACAGCACCGAACGCCGTTTTACTGGCGGCATCAAACGCGGCGCCACCGGCTGCCGCGCCAATTGGTGCAAGATAGGCGTAGGCCACGGCTCCTTGGGCTGGGCCGGTGGTTTGCATGACAAACAGCCCATCCGCCGTTTGCGTGGTGCTGCCGCGCTGGTCGGTGCCGATCCAGAGATTGCCCGCGGGGTCGATGGCCAGTGTGCGCGGTTTGCGCAGCCAGGCCTGACTGCCGGGGCCGTATTGCGTGCCGGCATCACTGGCCGGGTTGCCCGCAACCAGTGCGATGTTTGCCGGAAAATGCCGGGCGGCAGGGTCTGCCCCTGGGATGGTGAAGCGAACGATATGCCCAGCCTCGCCGCCGGGGTTTAGCGTGTCAGCAACGCTGCGGGCCGCATTGCCCGCGCAGGCCAGGTACAGCATGGCGCCATCGGCGCTCATCGCTAGTCCTTCGGGTGCGTCAAAACCTTCGCCCCCGGCGGTGATGCCGGTATTCGCCAACCCCGCAAGCGAGGGCACGTCGTCCGGCAGATCCACCCAATCTATCCCATCCCCGCCCAAAACCGCCACGCAGAGGGTGCCTGAATCCAGCGCCGTGCCGTCTGTTGCGTTCGTCGCCGCCACAAACCGGAACAGCATTCCCGCCGCCGCGTCTTGCGTGAAGAATACCACGGGGCGGCCATCCTTGGTGGTGGTGGCTAACACTCCGGCCCGGGCGATCCGCCCAAGTGCCGTGCGTTTTACAGGCAGAGAAAGTGGGTCGAGTGGGTCGAACTCCACAACCCAGCCATAATGCGCCGCATCTGCGGGGTTGTTGTAACCAAGGCCAAGCCCCGCCAACCGCGTAAGCCACGGCCCGGCATCGCCTTCAGCCAACAGCACATTGCCCCAGGGCGAGGTGCTGCCGCCATTCACCGCCAGAACACCCTGGGCGGTAGCACCTATTTGCGCCACGGCCGGGCCAGAGATTTGGCAGAGCGTGCCATCTGAAAGGCGGCGGGTTTGGTAGCCGCCCACCACCGTTACCCAGCGCCCGCCGAGATATTCCAGATTGACCACCGTAACGCCTTGCTCGCGCCCGGCCACTTCAGGATCATCCCCGCCATCCGCGAAAAGCATTCGCGCGGGCGCGGTGGGGTTGGCAGTCACCAGCACGAGGCGCGGAATACCGTCCTGCGCCAGCGGCGGTGCAACCAACGCCGCGATTACCGCATCGTAAGGAAACTGGTCATTGGCTTGGGCGGGCGTCAGCGCCGCCGGGTTAAAAGCTGGTGCGTCCGGCTGGAGCAAATCACCCCAGCGGGCAATGACAATGCGGGAAAACCCCGGGCCGATCTTGTCATCCAGGGCTGGCGTCTGAAAATTTTGCGGCAACGGGAGTGCTGGTGCGCCAAGCACGCTTTGCGCACGCGCTGCCGTGGCCGAAAGTGCGGCAAGGGCGCCAAGCAGAACGGGCCGCCGGCGCACCGGCCTAAAAACCGCTGCCGAGGCCGCTGGACGCGCCGTTGCCGCCCAGCGCCCCAGCGCCGTTGGCGCCCGAGGTATCGGCTGCGTTGCCCAATGGGCTGTAGCTGCCAACGCCACCCACGAGCTGCTGGATGAACCCCGCGGTACCGCCGGGCACGGGTGTCTGCTTGCTGTCCATGGCAACGGGCACGGCGTCTTTCAGTGTTTTGCGGGTCGCAGATTTGAAAGAGCCATCATTATTAAAGGTCACGACCACAACAGCCTGGTGCTCCACCCCTTCGGTGCGGGCGATGCGCATTTTGGTAACCTGAGAAACATAAACCCAGTTGTTCGGGTCGTATTGCTCAATAAAGGTGGGCGGCCCCAGCAGGGCCTGCACATCGGCCTGCTGCGAAACGCCGGGCGTAAGCTGCGAAAGTTCGTTCTGCGTAACCGCAATGCCACGATAATGCGGCGCGTCTGAGAACACGGCGCAACCAGAAACGCCTAGCAGAGCGGTTAACAGCAGGCTTTGGGGCAGCTTGGTCAAGGGCACGCTTCAATCCTTAAGCTTACGAGAGACACCGCACCCGGGCGGCCTCTCCCGCCTTTGGGTCTCACGGCAGGGGCTTACGTGTCAATGCGCAAGGTCTATATTACATGAATGCAGGAAGAACTCAGCTACCCGGTCAAAGCGGCACAGATCAAGGATCAAAGCCAGATATTCACCGTCATCGCGGATGCAGCGCAGCGCGCGGCGCTGGCGGTGCGTTTTGGCCTGCCGGCAATTTCCCGGCTGGAGGGACGCTTTACGCTTCAGCATGAGCGTTCGGGCACCATCACCGCCGCACTGGCGATGCACGCCAGCGTTACCCAAATTTGTGTTGTCACGCTTGAGCTGTTCGAGGCCACAATTCAGGATGTGGCTGCCCTGCGCTTTGTCCCTGAAGCCGCGATGCGCCAGCCCTTGGGCGACGATACCTTGGAAGAAGATCTGACACCGGATGCACTCGATTCGCCTGATGAGATACCCTATGCGAACGACACCATAGACCTTGGCGCGGTGCTCGCTGAACAGCTTGCGCTGACATTGGACCCTTACCCGCGTAAACCCGCCGCCGCCTTGCCGGATACGGCAACAGACGACAACGCCAACCCGTTTGCCGCCCTGGCCGCCAGGTTTGGCAAACCCGGCGGCGTATAACCGCGAAATTATCAGCCATGACTTGCGAGCCGCGCCCGGCTCTGCTACGCGGCGCTTTCCAGTACTTAGACTGATTCTATAAGGCGTTTTGTCATGGCCGTTCCTAAACGAAAAACTTCCCCTTCGCGCGCGGGTATGCGCCGGAGCCACCAGGCGCTCTCCGCCGAGGCGCACGCTGAGTGCTCCAACTGCGGTGAACTGAAGCGCCCGCACCATGTATGCGCCCATTGTGGCCATTACGATGGCCGCGAGGTTGTGGGTGCCGGCAAGGAAGCCAAGGGCGTCGTCCGCGTCTGATACCGCTTAAATCATGGTTGGAAGCGGTAATAAGAAGCCCAAAATAGGGGTAAAATGAGCCAGAGCAGTAAACTGGCAGTGGATGCCATGGGTGGTGACCACGCGCCAGACGCCATTATTGCGGGGCTCGACATTGCCGCGGAACGCCATCCACGCGCCTCTTTCCTCATATTCGGGGATGAGGCGCGCCTCATCCCGCTGCTGGCTTCGGCCAGACATCTTGCCGGGCGCCACGAGCTGCGCCACTGCACCGAGACCGTAACCGGCGATATGAAGCCGACAGTGGCCTTGCGCCTGCGCGATTCATCAATGCGCCGCGCCATAGATTCCGTGCTGGCCGGTGAGGCCCAGGGCGTGGTTTCCGCCGGCAACACGGGTGCGCTGTTGGCTCTTTCCAAGATCGTCCTGAAAACCCTGAAGGGCATAGACCGCCCGGCCATGGCCGCCACCGCGCCTTCGGCCAAGGGCGATGTGGTGATGCTCGATCTCGGGCTTAACGTGGTCTACGATTCCCGTAACCTCGTCGAATTCGCTCTGATGGGCATGATCTTCGCGCGGATTGTGCTGGGGTTGCCCGCCCCCAGCTTTGGCCTGCTGAACATTGGCTCGGAAGAAGGCAAGGGCGACGAAACATTGCGTACCGCCGCCGCCATCCTGAGAGACGGCCCGTTTAACGAACAGTTTTATGGGTTTGTGGAAGGCCACGACATTGCCGCCGGTACGGTGGATGTGGTGGTGACCGACGGTTTTACCGGTAATGTTGCCTTGAAGACAGGTGAGGGGGCTCTGAAACTGGTGGGCGACTTGCTGCGCCGGGTGTTCAGCGCCGGGCCGCTGGCCAAGATGGGCTACATATTCGCCCGGGGTGCGCTGAAACGGTTGAAGGAAACGCTGGATCCACGCCGCTACAACGGCGCCGTGCTGCTGGGGCTGAACGGTGTTGTCGTCAAATCCCATGGCGGCACGGATGCGCTTGGCTTCGCCCACGCCGTTGATGTTGCGCTGGATATGGTGGCGCATGATTTCAACAGCCATATCGCCGATGCGCTGGCGGCAATGGACCGCGCCATTCTTTCCGACGAGCCGGTAACACACAGCAATGGCTGACCAAACTCTTTCCAAACGCGCGGTGCTAACCGGCTCCGGCGCCTATCTGCCTGCCCAAATCCTCACCAACGAGGATATGGCCAAGCGTGTTGACACATCAGACGAATGGATCGTGGAGCGCACCGGCATCCGGCAGCGCCATTTTGCCGCGCCGCATGAAACCGCAGCCTACATGGGGGCTGAAGCAGGGCGCCAGGCAATGGAAAAGGCCGGACTCGCCCCCGAATCGCTGGGGGCGATCATCGTCGCCACCTCGACGCCGGACCAAGCCTTTCCCGCCACCGCCGTGCGCATCCAGGCCCTTCTGGGCGCTACAAAAGCCTTTGGGTTCGACCTTGCAGCCGCCTGCTCGGGCTTCATCTATGGCTTGTCTGTCGCTGACGCGATGCTGCGGGCCGGGCAGGTGAAAAGCGTGCTCGTCATCGGCACGGAGGTATTTTCACGCCTGCTGAATTTTGAGGATCGCACCACCTGCGTGCTGTTTGGCGATGGGGCTGGCGCCGTTCTGCTGGAAGCCCGCGATGTGGCGCAGGACGGCCCTGGCCTGCTTTCAACCCATCTTTATGCCGATGGTTCGCTGGGCGACATTCTTTACGTGGACTGCGGAACCGATGAGAACCGCAAGCCCGGTTACTTGGTGATGCATGGGCGCGAAGTGTTCCGCCACGCGGTTAACCTGCTGGCGGGCGCGGTGAACGATGCGCTGGCCGAGAATAACCTCACCGCGGCGGATATCGACCTGCTGGTGCCGCACCAGGCGAATAAGCGCATCATCGATGGCGTTGGCAAAAAGCTCGGCCTGCCGCCGGAGCGCGTGGTTGTGACGGTGCATAAGCACGCCAATACCTCTGCCGCTTCCATTCCGCTTGCCCTGGCGGATGCAATTCAGGAAGGCCGTGCGGCGCCTGGGCGCCTCTTGCTGCTGGAAGCGCTCGGCGGTGGCCTCACCTGGGGCTCGGCACTCTTGCGGCTCTGAAATTCACCGCCGCTTAAAACCCTTTAAAATCAGCAAGCCTGACCGATTCGTGGGGGTTTCATTGCGAATCGGTCAAGTAACTTGTTGACCCTTAAACATCTCATGCTAATCTTGCAAAATGAACACATTGACCCGGGCACAGCTTACCGAAGCTATTTATGCTAGCGTTGGCCTGTCGCGGCACGAATCGGCTGACTTACTGGAACATGTGCTAAATCGCATTGCGGAAGCGCTTGAAGTTGGCAAATCCGTTAAAATCAGTGGATTTGGGACGTTTTCTGTAAGACAAAAAGGCCGCCGGATAGGCCGGAATCCAAAAACTGGGGTAGAAGTGCCGATCCTGCCGCGCCGGGTGCTGGTATTCCGCCCCAGCCAAATGCTGCGGGATGCGATCAATGCCGATCCGGCCATGCCGCACCCAAAGCCCGACTAAACGAAGGATCGCATGGTGGATGAAGACTACAACGCAGAGCTGGAAGACGGCTCTGCATCCGGCCTGAGCAACGAGGCGGGGCGTCCACGGGTTCGCAAAGCCGCCGATGCTTTCCGTACCATCTCCGAGGTTGCGGACGAGTTGCATGTGCCCCAGCATGTGCTGCGGTTCTGGGAAACGAAATTTCCCCAGGTGCGGCCGCTGAAGCGCGGCGGCGGCCGACGGTATTATCGGCCAGAGGATGTGGGGCTGCTGCGCCGCGTCGCGGATCTGCTCTACACACAGGGTTACACCATCAAAGGTGTGCAGCGCCTGCTGCGCGATGGCGGCATGGCCGCCGAAGCGCCGG
>JAGWZS010000002.1 GCA_018971905.1 Rhodospirillales bacterium
GCCATGGGCTAGAGCAGCACCCTGGCCCCGGCCCGAGGTGGAAACCGCACTTCCTCTTCCGGCTTGCCGCGCAGCCGCACAGACGTGCGGACAAAGGAATTGATGCTGGCGTGCAGGGCGAGAAACCGCGCCAGCACCGCCGCCAGCAGATAAAGCCCCGCGCCTTGATAGGCCCTCTGGTCGAACTCCAGCTCCACATCCAACCCCCGGCAAAACGCGCCCAACCGCGCGCCGGGTACCCGTGCTGTGCCCGGCCTGGCTTTGACGGAAAGCAGCGATTCCACCGCCGCGCGCGTGTCCGCCGTATCCCGCAGGTCGTAGAGGCGCAGAACCTCCTTTAACGCCGCAGCACCCTCCGCCCCGCCGGTGACGGAAAGATGGCCGAGCGAGAGATGCGAAATCAGCCGCCACGCACCACGCGCCCGGCGCTCCGGCCTCAAGGTTGGCGTGGGCGGGGTAACACAGACCATGGAAGCCACGCCCGTATGGGGCTGCAAGGCCTTCAACGCCGGGCGATTGCCGCCAAAGGGCAGATCCGATGGCAAATCCCGGTTCAGGCACAGCGCCTCCACCGAGAGCACGCTGTCCAGCTTCGCCTCTGGGTCGAATCCCGTGTCGAACAAGGAGATGAAACAATCCGTGCCACCCAGACTGGCCGGGCCATCCCGTCTGGTGACGAGATACGAGCCAGTCTGACCAGATACCGGCGCGTCATCGCGGCTAAGGCGGTAAAAGGGATTGAAGGGGCGGGTCGTGCTGTCCTGCCTCACCTCCGTGGCACTGTTGACCTGCCAAATCTCCGTAACGCTGGAACGCCGCGCATCCGGCAGCACCCGGTATTCAGTGGTGGTGTGGTCCAGTGCCACCGGCTCGCAGCGTTGCGGAAAAAGATTGACGATGGGCGTACAGCCCAGTGCGAACATATCCGCGTCCACGGTGCGCTCAAGCTCGGACGAGGTGTGGTTGAGATACAGGAAGATCTCAAGCTTGTTGCTCTCCTGCACCAGGGTTTTCGCCCCCAGCCCGGCAATGTCCAAAAACATGAATTTTTGCGGAAAGGCGAAATATTCGCTGAGCAGGCGGAAGCCTTCAAAGCTACGGGCGGGCCAGGGCAGCAGCGCTTCCTCCGGCGCGAAGCCCACTTCCTGGATCGCGGTTTTGGGCAGCAATACCGGCGCTATGTCATTCGGCGTATCGGCAAGCGCCACACCCAGCGTGTGCGCGGCCATCAGCTCATAAAGCCGCAAAGCCGCCGGGCCGCCGCGCAGGAAAAAGCGCAGCTTGTCCATGCCCAGCTGGCTGAATTTCACCTCCGGGTTCAGCGTGGTAAGCACCAGCCGCAGCACCGCCACCGCGCCATTGGCGAGGTTGTTGACCGGCGCGGTGAAAGGCAGGCCAGTAAGGCGTGCGGATTCCAGCTTTATGGGCCAGAGGGTGAGCGGGCTGGTGGTGCGGTAACGGCAACTTTGCCCGCGCACGGCCTCTGTCTCCACCTCGAAACCCGGTGGAATATCCACCTGCGCGGCGAGGTCCGGCTTGGCCGTAAATTGGGTGACGGCGCAGGAGGGAAATGGCGCCAGATAATGCGGGTAGAGAATCTCCAGCAGCGTATCGGTGAGCTCCGGAAACTCATCATCCAGCCGCGCCTGAGCGCGAGCGGAGAGAAACGCCACGCCATCCAGCAGCCGCGCCACATGCGGGTCGTCCACCGCATCCGGGCTCATCCGCAGCCGCCCCGCGATCTTGGGGTGGGCCTGGGCGAATTCCGCCGCAAGTTGGCGGATGGCGGTAAGTTCCTGGTTGAAATAGGGCAGCAGGGAATCAGCCAATCTCGCCTCCGGCAACCGCGATGTCGGTGGTGGCAGCGTTCACCAATGTCTCGAAGCTGATCGGCTCCGGCGCCGGGTCCGCGTGCAAAAGCGCGTCGATGCGGAAATGCAGCGTGGTGCTGGCGTCTTCCTTGGCGGGCACCAGCTTCACCGCCACCTGCACCAAGCGCGGCTCAAACTGGCGGATGCTGCGTTCAATTTCCCGGCGCAGCAGCTCCCGCGCGCCATCCTCCTGCATCGCCCCGGCCGTGAAATCCGGCAGGCCGAAGGTGAAGGAGGAATTGGCCAGTTCCGTAAGGCCCGCGGGCACGGATTCCAGGCGGCGGCGGCCGTTCAGCAGCGCCTCCAAATCCCGCCGCACGGCGCGGCGCAGCACGCTCAGCGCCTCGGTGGCTGAAAGCGGACGGTCACGCTCCATCTCAGGCGTGTCATCCAGCAAACGGTCCAGCACGGAAAGCTTCACCCGCGCGCCGGAATCGCGCATCCGGTCGATGAAGAGATTGGCGTTGGCGCCGCGGCTCAGCGTGTCGTCGTTCATGCTTCGAGCTGGAAGCTTATGGCGTTGAGTTGCATGATGGAGAGATCCTCCTCCCCAGCCAGGAACACGCGCTGGCCGATGCCACGCACCGGGCCCTCGCCCTCGCTCCAGCTTGTCGCGCGGCCAAGGCGGTGGGCTTCGTCTGGCTCGCCCTCGGCGAAATAGATGGCGGGGATATACACATCACCGTCCGGCCCGGCCTTCACGCTCATCGAGCAGCGGCGCCAGGCGAGGTCGCGCGGGCGCTTGGGGGGATGGAATTCCATGCTCTCAATGCGCGAGACCGGAATCCAGAAATATTTGCCGGTGGTGGTCAGCGTTTCGATATAGCCGGGAATGAGATCATCCGCGTCGCGGAAATCATCGAAGGGCTGGCCGTTGACGGTGCCGGACACGCGTGGGCGCAGCGCCTCGGCCTGCGCGACAGCGGCGGTGGCCTCGGCGAGATTGCCTTCCCGCAGCGCCACCAACGCCTTCAGCGACGCCTGGCCGGTCGGCTCCAGATCGTCCAGCACTTCCGGCACCCTGCCATCGCGGTAGAGCTGGCGGCGCGCGGTCTCCGCCCGCAGCAGCTGGCGGAATTCGGAAACCACCAAAGCGGCGGAGGGGTCGAGCTGGCCAGCGGCATCCAGAATCACGTCCGCGCGTTCCAGATTGCCGGAGAACAGCAGCAACTCGGCCAGCAGCACGCGGCAGCCGAGGTCGGTCGGAGCCTTCTTCACCGCCGCAGTGGCGGCGGCCAGGGCATCGGCCAGGCGGCCGGCGCGGAACAGATCGGCGGCCTGAAGTTCGGTCTCTACCATGTGCGTAAATCCATTTCAGAAGTTGCTTTCAGTCATTGCTGGCCGGGGGACGCCAGCTCGGTCATCAGCCGGAAAGAGACGGCGACATCGTCCAGCTGAAAATGCGGCTGCAGATGGATGGCGCAGGTGAATACGCCAGGTTTGCCGGGTACTTCCTCCACCTGCACGCTGGCATCGCGCAGCGGGTAGCGGGCCATGGTATCGAGCCCGGCGGAGGTGTTGGCGTTGGTGTAGCGCATCAGCCAGTCATGCAGGCGGCGCTGCACTTCCGGCGCGGTCTTGAAGGCACCGGTCATGTCCCGTCCCATGATCTTCACATAATGGGCGAAACGGGAGACGCAGATAACGCTGTTGAACTGCGCCGAAAGCCGGGCATTGGCGGCGGCGGAAGCGCCGTTGGGGCCGGCATAATGGGTGGTTGGGGTTTGCAGGCTGCGCGCAGCGCCGATCAGCGCCTCCCCGCCATAAGGCAGGGCGCAAATGGGCAGCAACCCGGCGGCGACCAGGGCGCGCTCCTGCCGGTCAGTCAGCATCACATCCGGCGCCGGGCGCCCAAAGCCATCCGCGGGGTCAGTGGAGAACCACGGCTCTGGCAGATCCTCGATCACGCCGCCGCCCAGCCGGTCGATATCATAGCCGCGAATATCGGCGGGCCAGGAATAAGCCTCGAAAGCACGCAGCACACAGGCGGCGACGAGATAGCCCGCCGTGCTGGTCACACGCCCGGTGCCGTCCCGCATCCGCTCCTGATAGCGGAAGCCACGATGGCGAGAGAGATTTTCTTCCCAGGGCAGGCGCATCAGCAAACGCGGCAGCGTGACAGCGAGGAAACGGGAATCCTCCAGCGTGCCCAGGCGCTTCCAGCGCTGATACTCCGCCGCCGCCATGCTGGAGGCAGGGTCTGCGACGCCGCTGAGTTCTGAGAATTCATCCACGCCGAACAAAGCGGGGGCGGCGCCGATAACCAGCGGCGCGAAGGCGGCGGCGGCCACGGCGGCGAGGGCGGAAAGTGCTGTGACATCATCGGTGGTGGCGCCGGGGCCAGGGCGGTGGCGCACCTCGTAATCCGCCACCAGCAAGCCGTATGGCTCGCCGCCGGCGATGCCGAATTCATCCTCGTAAATGCGGCGGAACAGCTGGCTCTGGTCGAACTCGGCGGCGCGTTCGAGGTCACGGCAGATTTCGGCCCAGGAGGCGGAGAGTACGCGCAGCTTCACCCGGCCCGAGAGCGGCAGACGCGAAGCCAGCCAAGCGAGGCCGCGCCAGCTTCCTTCCAGCCTGCGCAGGCGTGGATGGTGCAGAATTTCGTCGAGCTGGCGGGCGATCATCGCATCCAGCCGGGCGATGTCATGATCCAGCAGGGCCAAGAGGGCGGCGCGATCGTGGATCAGGGCTTTGGCATCGGCGCCAAACCAGGTGGTGAGGGTGGAGCTTTGGCCCGACAGCATCTCCGCGAGGCGTGTGGCGGCCTGCGCATGGGCGGCACCAAAAAACGCCCCGGCCAGCACGGCATCGCGCAGGGGCGGCGGTGCTGGTTCCGGAACCGGCTCGGGCGTCACAGCCTGAGGCGCGGGTTCTGACTGTGGCTCAGGCGCAGGAGACTGCGGGAGAACCCGGCTGGGCCTCCAGACGATGGTCGCGTCCGGATCTTCCTCGTCTCCCGCCATGAAGTCTCCTCAGCCGCCGCGCCATAATAAACAGCGCGGCGGGCATGGATGATCAGGCCTTCTGCGGAATGCGGGCGACCATGCGCATGCTGGTCGTCAGCTCTTCCATCTGCAGCCAGGGGCGCAGATAGGCCACGGCGTTGTAAGACCCCGGCTTGCCCGGAATTTCCTTCACCTCGACCTTGGCCTCGCGCAGCGGATATTTCGCCTTGGTCTCCGGCCCGGCATCCGGGTTGTCGGAAACATAGTTGGTGATCCAGCGGTTCAGCCAGCGCTCGCACTCATTGGCTTCCATGAAGCTGCCGATCTTGTCGCGCGCCATCACCTTCAGGAAATGCGCGAACCGGCCGGTGGCCATGATGTAGGGCAGACGCGCGGAGATGGCGGCGTTGGCCGTCGCGTCCGGGCGATCGTATTTCTTTGGCTTCTGCACCGTCTGGCCGCCGAAGAACACCGCGTAGTCCGTGTTTTTATAGTGGCAGAGCGGCAGGAAACCGAGATTGGACAGTTCGAATTCGCGCCGGTCGGTGATGCCGACCTCAGTGGGGCATTTGCCGTCCATGTCCCCGTCGTCTGACTGGAAGATATGGGTGGGCAGGTTTTCCACCTTGCCGCCGCCCTCAGCGCCGCGAATGGCAACGCAGAAGCCGGATTCCGCAAAAGAGGTCGTCATCCGCACGCCCATCGCATAGGCGGCATTCATCCAGCAATAATCCTTGTGGTTCAGCGCCTGGGCAGCACCCGTGGCATCGTAAGGCGCTTCCTCGTAAGAGAACTCCTCCACCGGCTTGGTGGCGGCGCCGTAAGGCACGCGCGCCAGCACGCGGGGCATCACCAGCGACACGAAACGCGCATCCTCGGTGTCCCGGAAGCCGCGCCACTTGGTGTATTCCGCCGTGTCGAAAATTTTCGCGAGGTCGCGCGGCTTGGTCAGTTCGGTCCAGTCGTCGAAACCAAACATGCCCGCTCCAGCGGCGGAGATGAACGGCGCGAAAGAGGCGGCGGCGACGTTGGAGACAAGGCGGAGCGATTCGATATCGTCCGGATGGTTCGTCCATTCATAATCGCCGATCAACGCGCCATAAGGCTCGCCACCCGGGGTGCCGAACTCGTTCTCGTAGATTTTCTTGAAGAGCTGGCTCTGGTCGAACTCCACCGCTTTGGTCAGGTCGCGGTTCAACTCACGCTTGGTCATGTTCAACACGCGGATTTTCAGGTTGGTGCCTGTTTCCGAATTCATCACCAGATGGTGCAGGCCGCGCCAGCTGCCTTCCAGCTTGGTGAATTTTTCATGATGCATGATCGCGTTCAGCTGCTTCGACATTTTCTGGTCGATGGCGGCAATGGCCTTGTCGATCGTGCGGGTCAGGTTCTTGTCGAACGTGACGGTGCCGGCCAAAGCCTGCTCGATCAGGTTCTTGACGAGATCCTGCGCGCGGTCGGGCTCGGTCTGCTTGGTCGCGGTCACAACCTGGTCGAGAAAGCTCAACCCTTCACTGGTGGCGCCGCCCGCGCCTTGCGGGCTGGTTTGGGTACCGGACATGGATCAGCCCTCCTTCTTGTCTAGGCCAAGCTGGCTGGAAAGCCCCTTCAGCTCGGCATCGTTCTGCAACACCTGCTCCAGCAGGCTTTCCAGCTCTTCGGAGCGGTCCGCCTTGCTCAGCAGATCCCGCAGCTTGTTGCGGGTTTCCAGAAGGGATTTCAGTGCCGGGACCTGATCCACCACGCGGGCGGGGTCGAAATCATCCATCGAGTTGAACTTCAGGTTCACAGCCATTTCGCTGCCATCGTCGGCCAGCGTGTTCTCAACCTTCATGTTCAGCCCCGGAGACATGCGGGCCATGATGTCATTGAAATTGTCTCGGTCGATCTGCGTGAACTTACGCTCTGTCATCGGCCGCAGGGGCTGGGTGGGATCGCCCGAGAAATCGCCCATCACGCCCATGACAAAGGGCAACTCGCGCTGGATCTCCGCGCCGTCGGTCTCGACGTCGTAAGTAATGTGAACACGCGGTTTGCGGACCCGGTTCAGTTTGCTGTGTACGCTGCCACTCATGTCTTAGGTCTCCCGAAAGGCTTGCGGTTCATTACAATACGGAACGGTCGGCGATGGCTTTGCTTTCCTCCGGATCATCTGCGGCCGCGCTGGATGATGAAACTAACTGCCCGTTTATCCCTCGGTTTTCAGGCCAAGGCTGTTAAGAATGCTGTTCCGCACCTGATCGTCCCGCACCAGTTCGGCAATGAGCTCAGGCCATGTGAGTCGGCCGCGGCGGATTGCCTCGTCGATTGTGTAGGCCAGGGGCGATTGCGGTTCCGTCCGGCGGAAATACTCGGCGATTTCGCCCAGGGTTGCAAGAGCATCCTCCCGGCTGGCCAGGCGTTTTGGCTGGCCAGGCGGGGCCTCGCGCCCGCCTTCTGCTGGGCTAACCGCGTCAACCTCACCCTCTGGCGGCACGGCCGCTGCTTCCGCCGGCGCATAGCGCGCCACAAACTCGCCAACAAGCGCCAGCGTTTCGGCGATGCGTCCGGTTGGCGGCGCGTCCCGCCCAGCCAGGCGGTCGAATATTTCACCCATGGCCGACCAGGCCGTGCGCGCGGCCTCCAAGTTGCGGCGCAGCAGAATATAGCCACCCGGCGGCGCGGCACGCGCGGCAGCCAGCATCGCATCATACGGCACCACACCCGCGGCAATCCGGGCTTCCACGCGCTTCTGATCGGCAATGGCCGCAAGCTCGGCCGATTGCTGATACTGAAACAGCATCACCGTTTCGCCGTTGGCATCCCTGAACAAGGGCAGCTTCTGCAGGGGCTGGCTCAGCGTGCCGTCTCCACCTTCGCCATTCAGCCCGGTCACTGGTGCCACGCGGGTTTCCATGCCGTCTTCATCTGGCAGCGGGAACAGATTGTCCCAATAACGTTCCGCGAGGCCGCCCAGAAGGCTGGCGCCAAAAGCCAGACCAGCCAGCCCGTCGCTGCGCACCAGCGCCTCGGTCAGCCAGGCGGCGGCTTCCAGATCCTTGGCTTTTTGGCTCAATATTTCCACAGCCAGGGCGCGCACGCTACGCCAGCCCTCGGGCGAGGCAACTTCGCCCGGATTGGCATCGGCGGCGCGCTCGGCGGCGCGGGCATCGGCTCTGGCGTCGCGTAACCTGAAATAAAGAGATGTGGGTGAAAAATCCTCACGAACATCGGCGCCCACGGGGTTATCCTCGCTGATCGGCGCCAGCAGGTCTTCAAGGTCCAAGCCTTCAACAGCCATGCTTTCTGCTCTCCCCATTGATTTGCTCTCGAACCAGATAACCGGCTTGTTACGTATTGGTCATTTTAGTCCGGCGTGGCAACCGGCAAAGCCTCGCTTGTATTAGCTGGACATTACCAGCAACTCAAGCTAACGAAATGCGCCAAAATCAGCGCGCCAGAAGGCGCTGAAATTATGTTCAGGGTGTGTCTGGTGGTGGTAATTACTCTCCGGTAAATGCCACGTTTGACGCAAGACGTTCTATAGGGGGAAAGCCTTGGTCACACTCGACCTTAAGTCGTTAATCGGCCGCCTGGATGAACATTGCCGCCGTGCGCTGGAAGCCGCTGCCGGGCTCACAATGTCCCGCACCCATTATAATGTCGAAATCGAACATTGGCTGGTCAAGCTGGCTGACGGCACGGACACAGATTTTGCCGCCATCTTCCGGCAATATGATATCGACCATGGCCGTTTCGTTGCAGATCTGAACAAAGCGCTGGACAGACTGAAGACCGGCAACTCCCGCGCCCCTGGCCTGGCGCCAGATGTGGTGGACACCGCCAAGCAAGCCTGGCTGCTAGCCTCCATCGAACAAGGGCTGGCACGGGTTCGTTCCGGCCATGTGCTGCTGGCCCTGCTGGCGGATGAAACCCTGGCGCGCCGCGCCCGGGACGCTTCCAGCCAATTGCTGAAGATTCAACCTGATGTGCTGAAGCGTGACCTCGTCACCATCACGGCAGGCAGCATTGAATCCAGCACGCCGATGGCCGCCGACGGCGCCGCCCCCGCCACAGATGAAAACGGCGTCCCCCGCCCGGCGGGCAGCGGCGCGCTCGACCTTTACACTTACGACCTCACCGACCGCGCCCGTAAAGGCAAGATTGACCCGATCCTGGGTCGGGATTTCGAAATCCGCCAGGCGATCGACATTCTCACCCGCCGCCGCCAGAACAACCCGATTCTCACCGGCGAGGCGGGCGTCGGCAAAACCGCCGTTGTGGAAGGGCTGGCGCTGAAGATCGCCGCCGGAGAAGTCCCGGAAGCGATGAAGGATGTGACATTGCGCACGCTGGACCTTGCACTTCTGCAGGCCGGTGCCGGCATGAAAGGTGAGTTTGAGCAGCGTCTTAAATCTGTCATCGACGAGGTAAAGGCGAGTCCGAAACCGATCATCCTGTTTATCGACGAGGCGCATACGCTGATCGGCGCGGGAGGGCAGGCTGGGCAGAACGATGCCGCGAACCTGCTGAAACCCGCTCTGGCACGCGGCGAGCTGCGCACCGTAGCCGCCACCACCTGGGCGGAATACAAGAAATATTTCGAGAAGGATGCGGCGCTGACGCGGCGCTTCCAGGTGGTGAAGGTGGAAGAACCTTCCGAGCCGATGGCGATTGCGATGATCCGCGGCCTCACCGCCACGCTGGAGCGCCACCACAAAACCCGCATTCTGGACGAGGCGATTTCTGAAGCCGTGCGGCTTTCCGCCCGCTTCATCCCCAGCCGCCAGTTGCCGGACAAGGCGATCAGCCTGATCGACACCGCCTGCGCGCGCGTGGCGATGAGCCAAGCCGCCATCCCCGCGCCGATTGAGGATAAGCAGCGGCGGATCGAGCTGATCGATATGGAAGTCTCCATTCTCGAACGCGAGATGGCAGCGGGCGGCGACCACGAGGCGCGCCTGACCGAGCTGGCTGAGGAAAAAGCGGCATTGCAGGAGGCGCTGGCCACGCTGGAAACCCGCTTCGCCGAAGAGAAGGCCCTTGCCAACGAGATCGGCGCCGTGCGCGCCAAGATCGAGGACAAAGAAAATACCGAGGACAAGGAAGCGCTGAAAGCGCAGCTCAACAAACTCCATGAAGATTTGCGGACATTGCAAGGTGAAACCCCGCTGATTTTCCCGGTGGTGGATGGCCAGGCGGTGGCCGAGATCGTAGAAAGCTGGACCGGCATTCCCGCCGGGCGGATGCAATCCAACGAGATCAACACCATTCTGAACCTGAAAGAGACGATGGAGGAGCGCGTCGTCGGCCAGCCGCACGCGATGGAGGCGGTAGCCCAGGCCATCCGCACCAGCCGCGCGAAACTGACAGACCCGCGCAAGCCCATCGGCGTTTTCATGATGGTCGGCACGTCTGGCACCGGCAAGACCGAGACGGCGCTGACACTCGCCAATCTGCTTTATGGCGGCGAGCAGAATCTCACCACCATCAACATGACCGAGTTCAAGGAAGAACATAAGGTCTCACTGCTGATGGGCTCGCCCCCCGGCTATGTAGGTTATGGCGAAGGCGGCATCCTGACAGAGGCTGTGCGCCGCCGCCCCTATTCTGTCATTCTGCTGGATGAGATGGAGAAAGCCCATCCCGGCGTGCAGGACGTGTTCTTCCAGGTATTCGACAAAGGCAACATGAAGGACGGCGAAGGACGGGATATCGACTTCAAGAACACCGTCATCATCATGACCTCCAACGCCGGCACGGACCTGATCGACAAGCTCTTCGCCGACCCGGAAACCGCGCCAGATGCCGCCGGGCTGGCGGAAGCCCTGCGGCCGGAGCTGATGAAATATTTCAAGCCCGCTTTCCTCGGCCGCGTGACACTGGTGCCCTACTTCCCGCTCTCCGACGACGTCATCCGCCAGATTGTGCGGCTGCAACTCAACAAGATTACGAAACGCGTGAAGGAAGCCTACAAGGCCAACTTCACCTATGCGCCGGAGCTGGTGGAAACCATCGCCGCGCGCTGCAAGGAATCCTCATCAGGCGCGCGCAACGTGGAGAATATCCTCTCGCGCAGCCTGTTGCCGGAACTCTCCGCCGAGGTTCTGGCCCGCATGGCCGCGGGCGAGGGAATTGCGAACATATCGGTTGGCATCGGAGCGGAAGGGGCTTTCTCCTACCAGCTTGCTTAACGAGTTTCACTTTCCACAACAGGAGCAGGAACATGGCGATCTATATTAAATACACCAGCCCCAACATCGATGGCGACGTCACCACCTCGGGCTTCGAGAAGCAGATCGAGATCAACAGCTTTCAGTGGGGCGTTGGCCGCGGCATTGGCTCGCCCACCGGTGCTTCCGGCAACCGTGAGGCCAGCACGCCGAGCGTGTCTGAAATTACCGTGACAAAGAGCCTGGACAATGCCTCCGGCAACCTGATGAAAGAAGCGCTGAGCAGCGGCGGCAAGTCAAAGCTGGTCATCTCCTTCGTCCGTACGGACGGCACCACCGGCGCCGACGCCTATCTGGAAATCACACTGACCGACACGATGATCAGCGCCTACAGCATGTCCAGCGGTGGCGACCGGCCGAGCGAAAGCATTTCCTTCAACTTCACCAAGATCGAAGTGAAGTTCACCCCGATGAAGGAAGACGGCACCAAGGGCTCGCCCTTCCCGGTCACCTACGATCTGGGGCAGCAGAAGCTCTCCTGAGCCAAGCGCGGAAGGGAAGCCGGGAACCACCGGCCTCCCCTCCTGCCTTGCTCGTACAGGAACCGCCTTTTTACCGTACCGGCCCGTTCATTTTATTCTGCGCCTGTAAAGCGCCAATTGATCGGTTTTGATTCAAGATTTTCTATTCTGGGAGAGATGCCATGAATGTCTTCATGCAATGGGTGGAACATTTCGGCGGCAAATGCGTCAAGGAATTTGATCAATCCGTCTACCTGCAATCCTTCCCTGAATTCCTGCGCGGCGGTTGCTGCATGACATTGTCCTGCAACTGGATCGCCAAGGATGGCGACATGGATACGTTTCTTACCCATATCAACAGCAAGGTTGGCAAGGCGCAGGTGCGCGGCTTTCAAGGGCTGGGCTCAAAAGCCTCTGGCCCCGCCTCCCAGCTTGGCGGTTATTTTGTCGGGTATGTTTCGGAAGTTCTGAAGGTCTATAAATGCTCTTTCCGTGGCGAAGTCGCGATCGGCAACAGCCGTTCGGAAGATTCAATCCGGGAAATCTCCCGGTTTGTGTTCAATAAGGACGCCTACTACCAATATCACTTTCAGTCCTCGACGGATTCAAGCGGGCACGCGATTGCCTTCCGCAAGCGCGGCGGTGAATACGCGATTTTCGACCCGAATTACGGCATGGCGAAATTCACCGGCGCGCAAGCCTGGCAGAAATTCGGACAATCGCTCGAAAAATTGTTGAACGATTTCTATCCTTCCCTTGGCGGGCATTGGGAGCTCATCCGGGTTTACCGCAACGCCTGAGCCATCGCAGCCTTTAAACCTCCACCACCACCGCCGTCACATTGTCGTTCACCCGGCGGGCAAGGGCAGCGGCGATCAGCAGCTCCGTTGGCGGCACACCGTCCGGCACGCCAAGCAGACCCTGGATTTCCTGTTCGCTCAGGGTTTTGCTGAGACCATCGCTGCATAGCAGGAACCGGTCTCCTGGCTGAATCTGGCCGATCACCTTATCCAGTTCCAATGTTTCGTCATCGGCGCCCACAGCGCGGGTAATAACGTTGGCGTGCGGGTGGCGCTCGGCGTCCTCCGGGCGCAGCGTACCCGCGTCCACCAGCTCCTGCACCAGGGAATGGTCGCGGGTGATCTGCTGCAGCTGCCCATGGCGCAGAAGATAAGCCCGGGAATCTCCTGCCCACAGGCAGGCGAAATGCTTATCCCGGATCATCAGCCCCACGAAGGTCGAAGCGATCATGCTGTTGCCGCCGCGTTTTGCCGCCTCCTCGCGCAAGGCCGCGTGCACCCCGGAAACCGTAAGCCGGATACCAGAGAGCAACTCCCCGGCGCCAAGTGTAGCGGGCAGACGGGAAAGCGCTTCCACGATCATGCCCGAGGCAACCTCGCCTGAATCATGCCCTCCCGCACCATCCGCCACCACCCAGAGGCCAATATCCGGCCGGGCAAGCATGTTGTCCTCATTATGCTTACGCACGGCGCCGACATCCGTCAGCGCCCAGGAACGCGGCATCAGCATGGTTCCTCCGCAGCCTGATGGTCACGCAGCATCGCACCAGCATGGGTGGTGGCGGGCAGCAGGCCCGGAATCTCGAACCGTTGCGGGCGAACAAGGGGGCTGCCTTCCGTCCACCAGCCGGGTGGTGGCAAGGGCGCATCCGCCATCGGGCTGGCCAGGGCAGCGGCGATGGCCTCGTGCGGCTTGTCCTCCACCACCCCGGCCAAGCCCTCGGCTTCCGCCAGCGCCAGCCAGTTGCCGCCTTGAGCCAGACCATCACCCGCCGCACAAAGAATAAAGGGATAATGCCGCCCGGCCTTGTCCATACTCGGCAACCACGCGCCCAGCAGGCTTTGCGCCCCGCAGGCACCTGGCGGCAGCAGAAAGTGCCAAATGGGGGCGCTCATCCAGGCCTGCTCCCAATCCACGCCCAGCGCCGCCCGGGATGCGGCAAGGCATTCCCGGCACCAGAGGTCCAGCGGCGCCACCACATCCTCTGTCAGCCCGGCGCGCACAAAATCCCCACGGGCCGGAAGCTTGCCGAAACACCCTACCGAAGCGGGCCGGAAAACGCTCATCCTTGCAGGCTGGGGCAGCGGAAATCCGCCAGCATGCCGGGCGCGAAGGGGTTCAGCACCGAGTTCGCGCCGATGCTGTAGCTCACACTATGCCCACTAACATTGAAGGTAAGCGTGTACTGGTCGGACGACCCAGCCTCCGACAGGATGCCTTGCGAAAACAGATGGAACAGCGCCCAAGGGCCTGAAGCGTCGATCTCCACCGGGTTGCCGCCAGTGGTGGGGGTGATGATGAGCCGCGCCGTCTGCATCCCATCCGTCCCTGGCCAGGAGATCATCGTCGGCACTTGCGGCCCATGCGCGTAGGAGACGTTCACCGCACCCAGCTCCAGCACTGCTTGCGCCGCCCCCGCATCGAGCGCGGTGGGGGTGAGGCTGAACTGCACGCTGGGCGTGGGGCCCGCCGCGAAGAACAGCTGTTTGATCGTCTCCGCCCGTTGGAACTCAGCCAGGGCGCCCTGGCTGATCGGCGGGGCAACACCGTTTACCGCCTGCACCCTCCAGGTGGAGCCTGACATATCCACATAAGGCTGCACCTGCTGGGTGAAGAAACTGTCCAGCATACCATTGGGGGCGAAGAGATGCGCAAAATCCCCCAGCGGAATGTCGGTGCTGGAGGCGGGTACGAACGGATAGCGACCCGCCACCGCCTGCTGGCAGAGCTGGCCGGGGCCGGAAGCGCCATTAAACGCCGCCGCCGCCGCCTTGGCCGCACTGCCGCCGCGCAGGCCATTGGCGTTCACCACCAGCGCCTGCACCCAACGGGCAACGGGCTGCGGGTCTGTCGCGGCTTCGCCCTGCAACAGGGTGGCCGGGTCGCCGCCCGCCGCTGGCGCCGCAGGTGCGCCGCCCGGTGCGGCGGACGCCAGCGTTGCCAGCTGCTGTTGCAGGCTGTTGATGAGGTTCAACGTCAGGCTCATCGGCGAGCCCGCTCCGCCGCTCACATAATTGATCAGCGGCGCATAATAATTATCCACCTCCGAGCCCAGCGGTGCTGCCCCGTTGGCGGTGTTGGCGGGGCCCATCAGCCCTTGCAAGGCGGCGGCCTCGGCGTTCATGGCGCTGGCACCCGGAATGAGCGGTTTACCCGCGGTCGGCAGCGTGGCACCCTTGGAGAGCTGCAGCTGCGTGGTGATGCTGGTCAGCAGCCGCTGCATCGGCGATTGCGGGGAGCCGAGAATATACAGGTTTTGCACCGCCTGACCGATATTGGTGGCTGGGTTAAGGTTCAAATCGCCCAGCATTGCGTTCCACTGCGCCTCGTAATCGGCTTCGTAGAGCTGGATGACGTTCTGCTCCAGATTCTGCATGTCCGGGCTGTTGGGGTCCACCTGCTGCCCCGGCCCCAGCACCCAGCTCTCGTCCGCCACATCCTTGGCGGCATGGGTAAGGGCGGGCAGCAGCACGAGCTGGAAGCCCTTGATGGTGTAGAAACCCGGCACACCCTCGGTGAGCGGCTTGCCGGAAGCGCGGGAGAATAGCGGCACGCCGGCAGCACCCATCGCCTGCGCCGGAACCCAGGCGGGAATGGCGGCGGCCTGTTGGGAGTCGCGGATGCGGGAATAAACCCGCTCAGCCACCGAGACGCGGCTGAAGGTGGCGCGGGCGGCTTCCACCAGCGCGCCATCCAGCGGCACCTGCGGCAGCGGCGCGTCCAGCATGGCCACAAGGTGCTGCATCAGATCATCACGCACAGGCTGGTTGGCAATGCCGGGATAAAGCCGCTGCCAGTCCAGATTCATCCAGGCTTCGACGAGAGGTTTGTCCATCGGCCCCTGGCCGCCGAGCATCAGATAAACGCGGGTTGCCTGGTAGAGATATTCCGGCCGGTCGAACCCGCCGCGCATCTCCGCCTCAAGCTGCAAGATCAGCCGGGGCAGGAAGATGTTGTCCAGCGCATTGGTGTAGAGCGTGGCCGCACCGGCGCTAAGCTTCGGCCCCTGGTTCAGTCCCAAGCCCATCGCGCCGTAATTCGCATTGCCACCAGGGCCGAAAGGCATGGCGCGGGCAGCATCCAGCAGCGGCAGCACGGCGGGCAGGTTGGAATCCTGCACCGGGTCCAACGCCACGCTTTGTGCAGCGGCCTGGTAATTCGCCACCGCCTGAGCGCTGGCGGTAATGGCGGCTTCATTGTGTGAGCGGCTGAGCAGAAACCCTCCCAGCACGCCCAAAAACACCAGCGCCACGGCGGCATAGCCCACCGACCGCAGCAGCACGCGGCGGCGGCGCTGCGCGGGGTTCTGTCCGGCCAGCATCGCCTCGCCAAAAATCACGTCCTTCAGCAGGCGTGAAAGGAAATAACTGCGCCCGGCGGCGGCGCGCAGAGAGGGCGCGCGGCGCTGGTCGATACCGAATGAGCGCGACAGTGCGGTGGTCAGCCGGTCGATCGGTGTGCCTTCTTGTGTGCCGGAGGTAAAATACACGCCGCGCAGATAAGGGGCGGGGTCCAGCGCCGAGCCGCCGAAGGCTTCCGCCAGGAACTCATTCAGCGGCGCTTCAAGGCTGGCCACCTGGGTGGGGAACCCGGCGATCAGCGCACGCCGGTCCGGGCTGCGTTCGCGCTCCAGCAAATCGATCAACCGCTCATCCAGCCGCCGCACCAGAAGTTTGAACTCATCATCGAAATGCGAAACCGCATTGGCGTCCTGCACCGGGAAGGTGGTGCCCCAGACCTGGGCACGCCGCTCCTGATCCAGATCGTCGAAGAACTCGGTGAATCCAGCCAATAGATCCGCCTTGGTGAGCAGCGCATAGACCGGCAGTTTCAAATCCAGCCGAGAAGTCAGCTCCTTGACGCGCTTGCGGATGGCACGGGCATGGCCCAGCCGCTCCTCCCGAGGTGCTGCGGCAATATCGGCCAGCGAGATCGCCACGATGACGCCATTCAGCGCCTGGCGCTGGCGGGTGCGCTTCAGCAGATCAAGAAAGCCTTCCCAGCCCGCCTTGTCCGTCGTGGCGTTGGAATCCTGCGTGGTATAACGCCCGGCGGTGTCGATCATCACCGCCTGCTCGGTGAACCACCAATCGCATAGCCGCGTGCCGCCCACGCCCGCCAAGGCACCCTGCCCCAACTCCGCCGCCAGCGGGAATTTCAGCCCGGCATTCAAAAGCGCCGTGGTTTTGCCCGCGCCCGGCGGCCCAATAATCACGTACCAGGGCTGCTCATACAAATAACCGCGTGAGCCACTGGCCTTGCGCAGCAGCCCCAGCGAGGTTTTCAGCTTCTCGCTCAGCACCGCCAATTCTTCCGCCGCCGCCTTGTCCTGCGTCGCGGCCCCGGCATCGGCCACGCCCGCCGCCAGGGCGGCGTCGCGCTTTTTGCGCCGCCGGTCCAGCAGCAGATTGGCGCCGAGCCAAACCAGCAGAATAACAAGAACGATGACAAGCCGGATGAGCATACCGGCAAGCGCGTGAATGAACGGCGCAAAGAACCACACCAGAGCCGCCAGCACGGCGGCGGCAATAAAGCTCAGAAACCAGCGCGAGGCAAAAAAGCCGAGGATCTTCTTCATGACAGGCTCAGGTTCCCGAAGGGTGGTTCAGCACGATTTCGATGCGGCGGTTCTGCGCGCGCCCAGCCTCGGTGGCGTTGCTGGCCACAGGGTCGGCATCGCCCATGCCTTTCGCGGTGATGCGGCTTTCATCGCCGATCGTCTGGTCCAGGATCGCGGCAGCAGCCTGGGCGCGGCTTTGCGAAAGCTCAAAATTGGACGGAAACTGCAACGTGTGGATGGGCTGGTTGTCGGTATAGCCGGTCACGATCACATTGCCGGTTTCCTTCGCCAGCGCCGTGCCGATTTTCTGCAACAGCGGCACATCTGCACTTTCCACCGTGGCACTGCCGGAACCGAACAGCCCCTGGTTATTGATGCGGATGATCGGCTGATGCGTGGTGCCGAGCACGCTCACCTTGCCCGCGGCAATCTCGGGCTGCAGGAAGCCGGAAAGCCGGTCAAGAATATCCGGTCCGGCGGGGGCGGGCTCGGTCGGGGCTATGACCGGCTGGGCCCGCACAATCTGCGGCATGTTTGGCAAAGGTGCCGTCACCTGCGCCTGGAAGACGGCATCGCCCTTGCCGGTTAGGGAAAACAGGCAAGCGGCGTAAACCAGCCCCAAAATGCCGAGCGCGACAATGCCAACCAGCCAGACCGGCACGCCGAACCGGCGCGGCTTGTAGGCGGCGGCAACCCCCTGCCAATGCGGCGAAAGTGCCGGGTCTCCCGGCGGGGTCTGGCGACGAATGACCGCGTAGGTTTCCTCCCGCAGCTTGTCGATCTCGGCCGGGCCGCGCGGTGAAAGCCGATAACGCCCCATATAGCCGAGCGACAGGCAGAAATACATCAATTCCAGAACCGGCAGATAATTGCCGGGGTTTTGGCGAAGCTGGCCCAGCACGTCAAAGAAGCGCTCACCGGAACGCACCTCCTGGTGAAAGGTGGAAACCAGCGAACGCTGGGCCCATGCGCCTTGGCTGCCCCAGGGGGTCGCCAGCACCACATCGTCCAGGCTGGCGCAGAGCGCGTAATGGGCGGGGCGAAGCTGCTCCATGGGAATGTTCCGGGCGCGGGCGGACTCCTCAAACCGGCGGATCTCGCGCACCGCACGCTCCCGCAAATCACCCGAATCCGGCGCCTGCAATGTGTTGCGCAACCGCGCCAGCAATTGCAGCAGCGGCCCCGCGGCGGCCACCAGCGGCGCGCCGCCCATGGCGATGCTCTCGGGTGCATCGGCGGGCATGGCGGCGGCAGGCGCGCTGTAACCACCGGATACGGGGGCGGCCTGCGCCGGCCCGAAGCTGCTGTCGAACGGCGAGGGCTGTTGCTGCGGCGCGGCGGGGCGCTTGCCTCCGGGTATCGGCCGGATGACGGTGCGGTCCGAATCGTCTGGTTCGGAGAACGGATTGTCGCTCATAATCTATCTCCCCGCCGCCTGTGCGGCTTCACCCTTTAATCGCCCACAATTCCATGCGCAGGCCTGGAAACTCGCCGGAAACATGGATCGCGAAACCACCCGATGTCTGCATCTGCTGCCAATGCGGGCTGTTGCGATCCAGCTCGAAGTAAGATCCGCCCGCGTAGAACGGGATCTGCCTCGGCGCCACAGGCAAGGGCCGCACGGCAATGCCCGGCAGCGCCACGTTCACCAGCTCACGGATATGCTCCACGGCGCCGATCTTCACCTGCGCGGGGAAGAGGCGGCGCATCGTCTCCGTCGGTACATCCGCCTGCACGGTGAGCACGAAATTGGAGGCGCGCAGAATGTTGCGATCGTTGATCGGGCCGACATGCACGCCATGCCGACGTTCCTGCAACGGAATCGCCGTCGCGTTGGTCTCGATGACCGAGGAGAGCGAGCGCCGCAGATCCGCGATCACGGGCGCGAAGCTGCGCTGCAAATCCTCGTGCCGATAGCCGGGATATTTGCTCGGGCGGCGCTGCGCATCCGTAAAGGTCGCAAACTCCGCCGCCATCTGCACATAGGCGGTGTAAAGCGTCTCCGGGTGGATGTTCGCCGCATCCGCCCAATGCTGCAACAACGCCTGCCAGCGGTTGAGCGCCTGCAGCAGCATGAAATCCGCCACCTCGGCCACACCGCGCGCGCCCGGCGCGTTCACCCTTGCGGCCAGCGCCTCGCCACGCTGATGGATCATGCCCGCGAATTCTGTGATCAGCCCGGCCAAAGGCGGCACGGCATGGCAAAGCAAAGCCGGGGGTAGCCAGTTGTCGTCCAGCGTCACCCGCTTGTCGGAGGAAACCTCCATGATGCGGGCAACGGGAATGCACAGATACCCGGCACGGTCGTCCGTATCCAGCAGATAACGCAGCTTCAACCGGCCGATCAGCAGTTCCGCTGCTTGGGGGGAAGCGGAATGCGTGTCATACGCCTCGAAGCTCTGCGCCTTATAGCGGCCCTCGGCACTGCCATCGGCCGCGGCGATCTCCACCGCCCCCGCCTGCGCCACCGGCAGCGCCAGATGGACCAGAATGCCGCGCGTGTTCTCCGGCACCTCAAACGGCGCCGGATGCTCCGTCTCACCAGGCAGAGAAAAAGGCGTTCCGTCCTCGAACACACCGGAGGCGGAGGAGACCGCGAAGCGCCCGGTACCGAGCAAGTCCCGGTCCAAACTCATCTGCGTCAGCCCCCAGCCATGGGAGCGCAGTGCCGCGACGCGCCCACGCAGGCAGGCTTCCAGCCAGCGATCCTGCTGCTGAAAATGCTGGGAGCGGAGGAACATGCCCTCCTGCCAGATCACGCGGTTGGTCCAGCTCACGAGAACACTCGCATGTTATTCAACTCTCCCAAACTGTTATCCCCGGCGGCACCGGGGTGATATTACGGTTTGCGCATCAACCGCCAAGGGTCGCGGTCAGCCCGTTTATATGCAGTGTCAGCACGGTTGGCCCATGCGCCGCAACAGGCGCGATGAGCTTCCAGGTCGAATGGTTGATGTTCTGGAACAACACGGCCACACCGGCATTGGTGGCGCCGGGGGTCAGGTTGATCGTTTCGGTCAGCTTCTGGCCGGGCGAGACGATGTATTGCGCGGACGCGCCAAGCTCCTCGGTTCCCAAAGCAGCACTTTCACTGCCCGTGAGTGTGTAATAATCAACGGATTGAAATTTGCCTGTGGCGGCAAGCTGATAGACCCGCACCGCCACGGCATTACCTTGCCCGGCGGCGTTGGGGTTCTGCCCGGCGCTGCCGACGATGTTGAGCGTAAGCACGGGTGGCGGCGGTGGCGGCGAGGCGCACCCGGCGAGCCCCAGAACCATTGCAAGGATGGCGTATTTCTTCATCACGGCTCCTTGGCGCTAATTTCGCGCAAAGCGGTTTCGTAGGCGCGTGCAAAAGATTTTCCGAACACACTGTCGAAATCATCGGCCAGTGCGCGGGTGATGGTTTCATGAAGTTTTTCATACGCCTCGAAGGCGCGGGCTTTTTTCTGCGCGGGCAGCAGCGCCATGCCGCCATCGGCTTGCAGCTTGGCGGGGTCCAGCTGCGCCAGCAGCGCGCGCACCGCGTCCTGCATGGCTGCCATGGTGGCCAGCTCGTGCAGGCGCATGTCGCGCAGCGCATCGCTCACCGCCGCGTCTGGCCCCATATCCACCCGCCGCCCGAGCCCCAGAAGTGCTGTCAGCGCGTCGTCATCATCGGCGGAGAATTTCAGCGGATTGTTGCCCCGGGCGCGAATCATGGTCTGCTCGATCCGGAATTCACCCTTGATGGCGGCACGCGCGATCAGCGCCTGGCGGATGCCGGAAACCAGCGCGCGGAAGGTGCCGCCCAGTGCGGTCATCAGCGCCTCGGGGTTGGCGGGTGTGGCGGCTTCCAGCCCGGCGCCGCGCAAAAAGGCGGCCAGCAGCGCATCACCCCCTGGCGCACCTTGCGATGGCATCGGCGTGGGGGCGGGCGTGGGCGCTGGCGGCATGGGGCGGCTATCTGCCACCTCGACAAACGGGCTGGCCTCTGGCGCGGGGCGGGGCGGCAATGGCGCGGATGGCGCCCATGCTTCCTGCGCCGGGGGCGGCGCGGGCCTGGGCGCTGGCTGCTGCGCGGGCAGGGGTGAGAGGTCCCAATCGTCATCCTCTGGCAGTGTCTGCCGTGCCGGTGGCGGCTGGAACGCGTCGCTGAAGGAGGGCGTATGGTCTGGCTGCGTTGGTGTGCCGAAAAAATCCGTCTCCGGCCCGGCCAGGGGATCGAATTGCTCTGGCATCCGTACCGAAGCCGGGCGTGGCGGCGCACCGAATAGCGGGTCATCCGCCCCGAAGGCCGCACTGGTGAAACCGCTGGAGGACGGGGCGGGTGCGGGCGCGAACACATCGCCGCCAAACGGGTCGTCAAACGGCGAGCTGCTTTTGCCAAAGCTGGAAGCGCCAAACCCCGGCGCCTCGGCCACCCGCGCCTCGATCTCATAGGCGCCGAAACGAATCCTGTCACCATCGCGCAGCTCGCGGATCTGGCCATTGCCAACCGGCTCAGCATCGCCGTTGAGATAGGTGCCATTGGTACTGATATCCGCAATCGCCCAGCCGCCATTGCGAAACGCGATCACGCAATGGCGTTTTGAGAGCAGCCGATCCGGGTCCGGCATGATCCAGTCGTTGTCCGGCCCGCGGCCGATGCGGAATTCACCGCCGGAAATCTGCCTGGTTTCCGGTGGCACCGCATCCGGGCAGCGCAATACGGTAAGGGTGAGGCTCATGAATCCTCCGCGGGCAGGCGGCCCGGGCCACCTGCCGCAATATCCTGGGCCGATTGCAGGAACAGGGCAAGGCGGCGGGGCTGGCGCGCGGCATCCAAACGCACCGAAGCCAACGCCACGGCCCCGGCCACGGCAATGCCGGTAAGGTGCGGCGGCGGCGGCACAATGGGGGCATCCGCCGGGGCCAGTGAGTCACCGCTCCAGAACGCCGCCACACCGGCCCAGGCTTCCGGGCTCTGAAAGCCGGTGCGCTTGGCTTCGTCCATCGCCGCGCGGGCAAATTCCTTGCTCTGCTGGCGTACCCAGCTTTCCGCCAGCTCGCGCACCTTGCGGTCGGCCTCGGGCAGATCCGCCGGGGCGGTGTGGCCCGCGCACATACAGGCCCACCACACGGCCTCCCGCTTTGGCAGCGCATGTGCCAGCACCCGTGTTGCCTCTATGCCAAACCCCGCCTGGGCAAGGGCCGCCACCACATCCCTCACGTTTGCCAATCCTGCCGTGCATCCCAGCGCCGCTTCCGGCAGGGCAGCGCGCTTCAGCACCAAAGCCAGGGCGGTGACGGACAATTTATCTTGAGTTGTAGCACTCATCTTGTTCTCCCTCCCTGGCTCAAGAATTAATCATGGTCATGGCGCCCTTAAGCTCCAGCATACCATCACCCGCAACCTGAACGATGGCACCTTTCACCGCCGTTTGCGCCTGGCCGGTGACTTTGACCTGTATACCGGTCACGTCCACTTCGGAAGCGGTGAGCTTAACGGTGCTGCCGCCCACCGTCAGAGTGATCGATGATGTGTCGATCTTGATGGAATTCCCTCCCACCTTCAGCGTGATGGACTGCGCGGCGCTGTGCGTGATCGTACCCTGGCTCACCGTCAGCGATTCATTGCCCTGTGAAACGGTGGTGGCGTAATCGCCCTTTACCGTGTCTGTTTTCTTGCCGTCGATCTTCACCGTCTCGTCCTTGGTGACGGTGACGCTGCGGTTGTTTTCGACCTCGATATTCAGGTCTTTTTCCGCGTGCAGGTAAACGGCCTCGCTGCCCTTGGTGTCATCAATCGAGAATTCGCTGAAATTGGCGGTGCCACCCTGCATGGTGGAACGTGTGCGCAGCCCGCTTTTGTTCTTCTCGGCAGCCGCGAAAACTGGCTTGTTGTTGCCGTTAAACAGGCAGCCCACCACCACCGGGCGGTTCACATCGCCTTCCAGGAAGGCGACCACAACCTCCATGCCGATACGCGGAATATATTGCGTGCCCCAGTTATTGCCTGACCACCCCTGCATCACCCTCACCCAGAGCGTTTTATCCGTAGTGATGTCGCCTTCATGGTCGAAGGGGAACTGCACCTGGATGCGGCCGAGATCATCCGTGTAGATTTCCTCGCCGCTCGGCCCGATGACAACGGCGCTGTACATGCCCGCCATGACCGGCGGCAGAAAGGTGGTTTCCTCCTGGTAGGTGATCTTCGACGGAAACGCGATGATGCTGGCGGCGATGGCGGCGCGGTGGCCTGCGCCCCCGCCCGCCTGGTTATCGGTGATATGGTACGAGAGAGACTTGATAACATATTCCGTGCTCGTACCGGACGGGTCGTTCACCAGCGTGAATTTGCCGCCCGCGACAAGGTCAGCTACCTGGCCGGAGCCTGTGTAAAGCTGCGCCCCGGCCTCGGCCGCCAGCATCCGGCTTTTCGCCAGTGTGCTCGCATCGGCGGCTACGCCACGCCTGGCCGGCCACGCATAATGCATGCGCTGCGCGGCGGCAGAGGCCTGCAGAACAGTTGGTTCCGTTCCGGATATAGCGCCAGGCTGGAGCTGATCTGTCTCGGGATTGTAATCATCTGTCCGCACACTGCCCAGGGCCGTACGGTCCACCCGGTGCCAGCTGTTAAGCACGCCAAACCCGGCATTGGTCTCGTCCAGGCTAAGCTGCGGCTCGTCAATATCCACAAACGCGGTATTGGCATTGGCCAGCACCATCGTATGCGCACCATCAGAATGGGTAAAGAAATAGAAAATACCTGCATCTTCCATCAACCGCTGGATGAAGTGCAAATACGATTCGTTAAACTGCACCACGTAATCGCGCACGGGAAAGGAGCCCGTAGTCTTGTCGCTTATGGTAACGCCAAACTTGCCGAGTACGTATTTTATAATATCGAGCACGGATTGTTTCTGATAGAACCGGCAGTCCTTCGTCTGCTCCAGGAACCACAGCTTCGGCACCACGGTGATTTCATATTGCCACAACGCCGTGGATTGCGAGGGAAGCTGCCGCACCGCGCAGACGATGCCGTTTATATAGCGCGCGGGGGCGCCGCCGCTTACCGGCGTGGCAATCGCCACGGTCACTGGTTTGTCGAGCAAGGTATTCGGGTCCAGCAGCACGCTGCCGGAATGAAGCTG
>JAGWZS010000162.1 GCA_018971905.1 Rhodospirillales bacterium
ACGCCTTTCTTTGCCCATTCGTTGGGGCCTGGGTCATTTGCCAGGATTTATCCGGCATTTGCCATTGTAAGCGTATTTGAAACGGCCGATCAATTGGAAATTTTTGCTGCGATGCGGGAGCAGTTTTGATGCAGGATTGGCGGTTTTATGTGCCAATCCTGTATCCAAGGAGATTTTTAAGCGACGTCTTCGCGCTTGTCGCGGACACGAACATAAGCGATGGCGGCGTGCTCTTCGCAGTATGGCTTTCCTGAGACTGCAGCAGCTGTACAGAAGTGAAAACTAGGCCGACCAGGCTCGCCAATTGGCCAGCAGCAGGGGGCACTTCTTGGCTGTTGGGATTTTGCTGGAGGAATGATGGCCCGCAAAACAGGCACAGGGGCGCTAACCGAGGCGGAAAGAGGTGGCAAGGTGGGGCCTTGCGTGCGCTTAAGGGGCGCTTGACGCGGAGCGCTTTCTCCGGGAGTCCGGCGTATGGGCGAAGGCCGGGCAGGCAAGTTGAGGCGGTGTGCTTTGCCAACCACGGCATTTTTGGAGATATTTAAACGTCGGCCAATTTCGGCGGTGGACAAGCCTTCTGACCACAATGTACGCAGGCGCGCGATCGCTTCGTCTGTCCACTCCATATTGTGGCCCTCCTTGCCGGTTCTACTAAATACAGTAGCTGCCATTGGGCCGGCCGACAATATTTAGCGCGGCTCAAACGAGTCCTTTTCTGTGGAAAACTTTATTGGGATTTGTCAGGGCGTTACAACCTCGCCACTAAAGGCGCCCCAAAAATCACTTCGAGCCAAATATCCACTCTCATATTTTGTTGCAACTTTGCAGTATTGGCTGTCTGCGCTGCAGCGTAGCAGCGTTCCTGAGACGCCGTTTTCAAGATAGGCGACAATTCCGGCGTTTGAGCTCGGCGCATTGCGTAACGCCGCCTCATTAGCTGTCACGTAGAAGCCGCGCGTCGCCCTAATCGTGGCTTCGTGCACCCAGCCCGTGCCCCCGTCAGGCGCCAAGATTTGGCGCCAAACGTCAAATTCACCAATAATTTCGACGGGCAATCCCTTGCGTTGATACACCCAGTTGACCGGGTATTGAAATCCTGGGCCGGCCCGAACATTCACTTTGTCCGACCGTAAGCTTACAAACCGCGGCACAGGAAGTTTAGTAACACTCCCAATCCCAGGCCCGGGGCCAATTCCAGGGTCGGGAGCTGCCGCACAAAGCAGAAAGACTAAAAAAAACGAGATTATTGGCAGGCGGGGCATTCAGGGTCTTTCTTAAGCCTGATTTTGCGGAATTCGGATGCAAGCGCATCCCAGACCAGCAAAAACCCAGAGAGGGATTGGCCGACCTGTGTGATCTCCTTAATAACCTCTGTTGCCATTAAAGTGCCCATCACGCCGGTCACTGAACCCAATACCCCAGCTTCAGAGCATGGCGGCACGAGTCCTTCCGGTGGAGGCTCTGGATAGAGGCAGCGGTAGCACGGTCCGCCCTCGTGGGGCTTAAATGTGGAAATTTGTCCCTCAAAGCGCAGAACAGCCGCGGAAACGAGAGGTTTTTGGGCCGCAATGCAGGCATCTGCAACCAAAAATCTTGTGGTGAAATTGTCGGTACCGTCGCAGATTATGTCATAGTCTTTTACCAAGGCTGCGGCATTTTCTGATGTAACGCTAAATGCATAAGTATTGACGGTTATGAGAGGGTTGATTTGTAAAAGTTTTTTTTGGGTTGCGCGTACCTTCGGCTGGCCGATACTGGCCTCGTCAAAAAGAATTTGCCGTTGAAGGTTAGACAATTCAATAACATCGTGGTCCACGAGCCCGATCGTACCGGTCCCCGCGGCGGCCAAATATAAGGCAAGCGGTGCTCCTAATCCTCCAGCTCCGATGATTAACACCTTCGCTGCCTTTAGCTTGGCTTGCCCGGTTCCCCCGAGTTCGCGCAGCAATATATGCCGGGAGTAACGCTGAACCTCAGGTTCTGAGAAATTTAAATCCATGATGCGCTTATATTATGGTTGTACGGCACTAGCCAAACTTCAAAACCTCTTCACGCACGGGAGCAATCTGGTAATAGATGAAGATCAAGATGTGTTCCGGCGGGGGGCACGGCCCGGCTGTGAGGTTTATTTAGATGACGGTGATTAACGCCATTCGCATGGGTGGCATCGATATTCTCCCATTGGTGGAGGGTGGCAAGGGCGTTTCTGCCTCCAACGGCGCAACCGCCGGTCATTGGGCGCTTGCTGGCGGGATTGGCACATTTTCGGCGGTGAACGCTGACAGTTATGATGAGCAGGGGCGGATAATACCGCAGATTTATCACGGTCGAACCCGCCGGGACCGCCATGAAGAGTTGGTCCACTACGCTATTGCCGGTGGAATCGAACAGGCAAAGCGTGCATGGGATATTTCCGGGGGTAAAGGCCGTATCCACGCCAATATCCTATGGGAAATGGGTGGAGCAGAGCGTGTCATCACGGGGATTCTGGAGCGTACAAAAGGTATTGTGAATGGCATAACCTGTGGCGCTGGGATGCCGTATCGGTTATCAGAAATAGCTGCGAAATTTAACATTTATTACTATCCAATCGTCTCATCCAGCCGGGCCTTCTCCGCGCTGTGGAAGCGCGCCTATTCAAGGGTTGCGGAGCTTCTGGGGGGAGTGGTTTACGAGGACCCGTGGCTGGCAGGCGGGCATAATGGCCTGTCCAATTCCGAAGATCCTGAAAAGCCTGAAAACCCATATCCCCGGCTTGTGGCGCTTCGTAAAGTGATGCGCGAATTTGGTTTGCATGACACGCCTATTATCATGGCGGGCGGGGTGTGGGCACTGGACGAGTGGAAGGATTACATCAACAATCCGGACATTGGCCCCATTGCATTCCAATTCGGCACGCGGCCTCTTTTGACGCAGGAAAGCCCGATTCCACAAAGCTGGAAAGACAGGCTGTTGAAGCTGAAGCCCGGGGATGTTTTTCTTAATAAGTTTTCGCCCACGGGCTTCTATTCCTCGGCCGTGAACAATGATTTCATGAAGGAATTGCGTGATCGCAGTGAACGCCAGGTGGCTTACTGCGCTGAGCCGGTTGGCGAACATCTTGTTGAGTATGGGGTTGGAGCCCGCAAGCGTCCAGTTTATTTAACGGCGCCTGATTACGCACGTGCAAAAGATTGGGAAGAGCAGGGCTTTACTGAAGCACTACGCACCTCGGATTCCACGCTCATTTTTGTCTCCCCAAATAAGGCGCGGGAAATACACGAAGATCAAGTTAACTGCATGGGTTGCCTTAGCCAGTGCCGTTTTTCTAACTGGTCCCAAAGCGCGCCAACATATGACAACGGCAAAAAAGCTGACCCGCGCAGCTTTTGCATCCAAAAAACGCTCCAGAACATCGCTCACGCTGACGCGTGCGACGAAGCGGCGATAGATAATAATCTTATGTTTGCAGGTCACAATGCGCACCGCTTCGCCTCTGACCCATTTTACTCCAACGGATTTATCCCGACAGTAAAGCAGCTTGTAGAACGCATCGTAACGGGAAAGTGAGTTTTTGACTATTTGAACACACTTTTGGATTTTGCGAGTGCCTACAGCCTGGAGCCTGGGGTGTGCCTGTAGCAGAGTGGTAGCGTGAACAGGGCGCGTCTATTCCCTGCAGATTCGTCTGTTTGCATAAACTAGCCAATCCTTAAGTTGGCACAGGAAACATTGGGGCGACTCGTAAGACTCGGTTACTCTGCCGCTAAACCCGGCGGTTTAGGAGAGCAAAATATGACGGTGCAGGCGGCACAAAAACCGTATTTCATCGTGTTGGGGAACGAAAAAGGCGGCTCCGGTAAGTCCACCACCTCGATCCATATCATCGTGTCGCTGCTCCGAGACGGTTATCGTGTCGGCGCCATAGACCTTGATGCTCGCCAAGGCACCCTGGGTGGCACGCTTGCCGCCCGGCAAGCTTATGTTGAAACTAAAGGTGTTACTTTGCCACTGCCGGAATTTCGCCCGGTCTATCGTTCGGAACACGATGTCCGGCAATTGGCGGAGGTCGAAGAACAAGAACGCTTCGATGAAGCGGTGTCTCAGCTCGTAGAAACGGGCGCTGAAATCATAGTCGTGGATTGCCCCGGAACGGATAATTTTCTGTCCCGGTATGGTCATTCTTTCGCAGATACACTTATTACCCCGATAAACGATAGCTTCGTTGACTTCTCCATGCTGGCGAAGGTTGAGCCAGATAATCATGATATCGTTAAGCCCAGCATCTACTCAGAAATGGTCTGGGAAGCGCGCAAAAATCGTTTCAACCGCGACCGTGGTAAGATCGATTGGGTTGTCATGCGCAACCGACTCGCGGCAGTCGAGGCGCGCAACAAGCGTGATGTCGGTGAGACGCTGGAAGCGTTGGCGAAACGTATCGGTTTCCGGACTCTAAAGGGATTTGGAGAAAGAGTTATCTTTAGGGAATTGTATTTACTGGGGCTAACATTGATGGATGTCCGTGAAGCAAATGTAGGCATTGCTATGGGCCTCTCCCACATTGCGGCACGCAATGAAGTTAGAGCTCTCATCTCGGCCATAAAATTGCCGCCTGCGAGGCTTCAGGAACAATGTACCGAGCTAGTAGCTTAAC
>JAGWZS010000163.1 GCA_018971905.1 Rhodospirillales bacterium
GGGCTCCTGCGGCGCCTGGATGAGACCGCGCAGAATCCCCGGGTCCACCAGATGGTCGCACATGGTCAGCAGGAACGGCTCATCCAGATATTGTTTGGCGGCGAGCACGGAAACGCCGTTCGCCCTGTCCCACGCGCGGTTGAAGATGCGGGTGATGTGAATGCCGGTGCGTTTGGCAAATTCCCCCAGATGGGCCTGCAGCGCATCCGCGCGGTAACCGGTGACAACGATGAATTCATCGACACCCGCCTGTTTGCCGTTGGCGATTACGCGCTCGATGAGCGGTACGCCGCGAATGGGGATGAGCGGTTTCAGCTCACCTTTTTCGCGCAGGCGGGTACCCTGCCCGGCGGCGACAATCAGGCATTTCATTCAGCGGCGGTGACAGCCAGCAGCGGGCGGCAGGTGCGGATGAACTCTTCCGTCATCTCATGGGCGATATCATCCGTGTACTGCACAGGCGGGTGTTTGCAGAAATAGGCCGAGGGCCCGGCCAGCACACCGCCCACCCCGGCTTCCAGCGCCAGTTTGCAGCAGCGGATCATGTCGATCACCACGCCGGCGGAGTTCGGGCTGTCCTGCACGGAGAGGCGCAGCTCCAGGTCCATCGGCACGTCGCCAAACTGCAGGCCCTCCATGCGGATGAAGGCGATCTTGTTGTCATTCTGCCAGGGCACATAGTCAGAGGGGCCGATATGGATGTCCTCCTTCTCCATGCGCATTTTGGTCACGGCCTGCACGGCCTCGGTCTTGGAGGTTTTTTTGGAAGTCAGCCGTTGCTGGTTCTTCATGTTCAAAAAGTCTGTGTTGCCGCCGGTGTTCAGCTGGTAAGTGTGCAGCAGCTTCACGCCGCGCTTAGCGAACAGATCCGTCAGCACGCGGTGGGTGATGGTGGCACCCACCTGGGATTTGATGTCATCGCCGATGATCGGCAGGCGGGCGGCCTCGAACTTGTCCGCGTAGGTTTTGTCGCTGGCGATGAACACCGGCATGTTGTTGACAAAGCCGCAGCCGGCTTCCAGCGCGCAATCGGCGTAGAAGCGCGCGGCGGCTTCGGAGCCCACGGGCATGTAGTTCAACAGCACATCGGCTTTGGTGGCCTTCAGCTCAGCCACGATCTCGGCTTTGGTCAGCTCCTTGGCATCCGAGCGGATGAAGGTGCGGTCCTCGTCGTAATTGGCCATATGCTCGGAAATACCGTCCAGCACCTGGCCCATTTTTACGATAACACCCATGTCGGGGATGTTCGGCTCGAACACCTTGGTGCAGTTGGGCTTGGCGAAGATGGCGCGGGAAACGTCCTGGCTGACCTTGCGGGCATCCACGTCGAACGCGGCGACCACCCGGATATTGTTTGGTTGATAGCCGCCGATCTCAGTGTGCATGAGGCCCACCACGCCATCGGCGCAGCGCTCCGGCGTATAGTAGTAAATGCCCTGGATAAGAGAGCTGGCACAATTGCCCAGACCCGCGACCGCGATGCGGATGCCGCCGTTTTTCGCCATGATCAACCTCGTTTCTCGCTGAATTCTGGAATGCGCACCGCCACGCAACCGTGGGTGCGGCATATTTGTCTCATCATCCGGCCATTCGGGAACGCGCGTCTGTACTTCACTCCTGAACCCCAAGCCTCCTGGCTGCCGCGGCCATGCCGGGAAATCCGGCGGCGGTGCGGCGCGCTTTCACGCGTAAGGCTCCGGACGGACTGCGGGCTGAACCCAGGTGAGTCCGAACTTTGCGCGGTAAGTAAGCCAGCGTCCTACCTTGTTCCGGGATGTGTCGCAAGTGTGACAACGAGGCAAGGTGCGTTAACCGGCGCGTTACACCAGGGTGGAGAGGTCTGGCAGGGCGGCGCTCACCAGGGCGCTGTAAAGCTGGGTTTGCCGGTGGGCACGCACGTAAGCGGGGTTGATCTGCGCCACATACGGTTTGGTGCGCACCGAGCCATACCAATGCGCCACCCTGGTTTGCGGGCTGAGCAGGCGGGACAGCGCGGCGGGCGCATTGCGGCACGGGCGGAACCAATGCACCGAGATTTCAGGCCCCAGCGGGTAAAAACAGGCGGGTTCATGCACTGCCAGCTCCGGCTGTGGCGTTTGCAGCAAGGCCTGGTAGAGGTCTGGCCCCAGCGCGTATGGCCCGGGTGCTGCCTCCGTCGGCATGGCCGCCATGGCCCGCAGCGCCGCCGCAAATAAAGGCGCGCCGGCCTTGCCGCCCATCACCGCGTTGTTGACCGCCGGCGCATACCAGCCTTCCACGGCACGAAAGGCCCGCCAGCCGCCGGGGGCGCTGCGCAGCAGCTGGCGCAGGCCATCCAGCCCCAGATGCTTCGCCCAGACCAGCGGCGAGCGGGAGGCGCGCACCCAATGCGGCCAGACGATGTGCTCCGCGCCGATGAATTGCAGCACCCCCAGCAAAGGCGTGAGCGGCGCGATGGTGACGGTATCTACATCCATGTAAACGCCGCCATGCCGGTACAGGATGGCGGCACGCAGCAGATCCGCCCGCTGCACCGGGCTGGTAAGCCGGGCGTGAAGCTGGGTCAACGCTTCGCCCAGGCCCAAATCCGCCTGCACCGGGGCCAGCAGCGCCTCCGGCGCTAGGCGCTGGCAGCTCACCCCCGCGGCCGCCAAGGCGCGTGGCACCGGGCCATCCGCCAATTCGTCCGTGTGGTGCAGAATCACCTGATCCATGCCGCCCTGGGCCACGGCGGACAGCAGCGCAAACCCGTGCGCCCAGGCAAGGGTGGGGCCAATCCAGCAAAAATGCAGTGTCCGGGGGATGCTCATGGCGGCTTTGCGGCAGGAAGCCCGCTTGCTAGGCGGGGCCGGGCGGCGCTGTCAATGTGGTATGTGGCAAAGCCATTGCCAATTTCTTGCGACTCTGTTAGCGCCAACAAGATGGCATCTACGGCGTTTTCCAGGCGATATGACTGAGCCGACCCCGACTCACCAGAATGGGCTGGCCATGCGTCTCGCTGATTTCGGCACCCTCGCCGAAGCGCTCGATTATGCTGCCCAAGGCACGACAGGGCTCAATTTCTACTCCGGCAAGGGCGTGCTGGCCGAGGCGCTACCTTATGCCAGCTTGCGCGCCCAGGCCAGGGCTCTGGCGCGGCGGCTGCTGGGCGCGGGGCTTAAGCCTGGCGAGCGTGTTGGCCTGCTGGCCGAGAGCGATGGGGATTTCGCCCGTGCGTTCTTCGCCTGCCAATATGCCGGGCTGGTGCCCGCACCCCTGCCCCTGCCAGCGGCCTTCGGCGGCAAGGAGGGGTATATTTCCTTCCTGCGCCGGATGATCCAGGGTGCCGATGCCCATGCCGTGTTTGGCCCCGCCGTGCTGGCGGACTGGCTGGCGGAAGCGGTGGAGGGGCTGGATTTGCGTTGCTCGGGCGTGATTTCCGCGCTGGATGCAGCACCTATGGTGGACGAGGCTGCCCTGCCCGCGCCGGAATCACTAGCTTACCTGCAATTTTCCTCCGGCAGCACGCGGTTTCCGCTCGGCGTTGCCATCACGCAGCCGGCCTTCATGGCCAATGCTCATTACATGGCCAAATATGGGTTGCAGGTGGGAGAGGACGACCGCTGCACCAGCTGGCTGCCCTTTTACCACGACATGGGGCTGGTCGGGTTTCTGCTGATGCCCCTGGCCTGCCAGATTTCAGTCGATATTCTGCCCACGCGCGAATTTGCCCGCCGGCCGCTGCTGTGGCTGCAGCTGATTGCCCGCAACAAGGGCAGCATATCCTTCAGCCCCTCGTTTGGCTACGAGCTCTGCACCCGCCGGGCGAAGACAGCCTCGACGGAGGATCTCGACCTTTCCTCCTGGCGGCGTGCCGGCATTGGCGGAGACATGATCCGTCCGGCAGTGCTGACACGCTTTGCCGAACGCTTCCGCGCTGTCGGATTCCAGGAAACCGCCTTCATTCCCTGCTATGGCATGGCTGAAACAACGGTGGCGCTGAGCTTCAGCCCGGATGGCCAGGGGGCCAAGGAAGACGCGGTGGACGGGTTGACCCTTGAGAGCGAGCACCGCGCCGTGCCCGCCAATGAAAACAGCGAGCGGACCCGCCGTTTCGTGATCTGCGGGCAGATGCTGCCCAACCATGAGGTGGAGGTGCGCGGCGAACATGGCGCCACCCTGCGCGAACGCGAAGTGGGCCGCATTTTCGTGCGTGGGCCAAGCATGATGCTCGGCTATTTTGGCGCACCTGAGGAAACCGCGCGTGTGCTGTCCCAGGATGGCTGGCTGGATACCGGCGACCTTGGGTATCTGACGGATGGGCAGATTGTCATCACCGGCCGGGCGAAGGATCTGGTGATCGTGAATGGCCGCAATGTGTGGCCGCAGGACCTGGAATGGGCCGCCGAGGCGGAAGTGCCCGCCCTGCGCAGCGGCGATGTGGCGGTGTTCTCGGTAGATAATGGCGAGGATGAGGAGGTTGTTGTGCTGGTCCAGTGCCGCGTGACCGACCCCGCCCAGCGCGAGGCGCTGGCGCTGGATCTCACCCGCTTCTTCCGTGGCCGCCAGGGGCTGGAAACCCGCGTGGTGCTGGTGCCGCCGCACAGCTTGCCGCAAACCTCGTCGGGCAAGCTCAGCCGCTCCCGCGCGCGGGCGATGTATCTGGATGG
>JAGWZS010000164.1 GCA_018971905.1 Rhodospirillales bacterium
ACTTTCGGGCAGCGGGGCAGCAGGGGTTTGCGCGTAGTGGTCATCACCGTGCAGCTTTGCGCAATGGCGATGGTGTTGTCGCATGCGTCGGGCAGGTCTTTGAAAAGTTCCCGCATCATCGCGGAGGGTTTGAACCAGTGCTCAGGCGTCACGCGGCGGCGGTCTTTTTCCGCCAGCACACGGCCATCGGCAATGCAGAGCAGCGCGTCATGCGCCTCATACATTTCACGCTTGGCGAAGAAACATTCGTTGGTGGCGGCAAGGGGAAGGTCGAACTCTTCAGCCAGTTGCAGAAAGCCGGGCTCGGTGGCGGCTTCCAGCTTCTCGCCATGGCGCTGAAGCTCGATGGCGATGCGGTTGGGGAAAGCTTCCTTCAGAACAGAAAGATAAGCCTTCGCTTCCTCCATCTGGCCTTCCGCCAGTAGCCGACCGATGGGGCCGAGCGACCCGCCAGTGAGCAGGAACAGGCCGCCTGCATGTTCGCAAAGCTGCGCGCTGGTGATTTGCGGTTTAACGGCGTCGCCGGAGAGGAAAGAGAGGGAGGTGAGGCGCTGGAGGTTGGCGTAGCCGTCCTCGTTCTGCGCCAGCACCACCACATAGTCCGGCGGCAGAATGGTGCCGGTGCGTGCCAGGCCAAGCTGGCAGCCAATGATGGGCTGCACACCGGATTTGGTGCAGTACTGGGTGAATTCCAACGTGCCGAACATGTTGGAGGTGTCGGTGATGGCCACTGCCGGCATGGCATCTGCCGCCGCCAGGGACGCGATTTTTTCGGGCTTGATCGCACCTTCCGAGAGCGAATAGGCGGAATGGACGCGTAAGTGCACGAAATCAGCGTGGGACATGGGGGCAGGTTACACGCTGGGGGGCGGGGCGGCTACTCTGTTTATCGAACGGAGATGCGGAGTATTAACGAGTGCTCAACCGCAAGATCAAAGAGCGGAAAGCGAATGAAAACTGGCTGCATAAGATTGCGGCCGCATTCAGCCTTCATGCTATTATCCTGCCTTAAGTCTTGCTTCCACAATGTCTATAATTTGGTCCCTGCTCCAATACTGGTCCTTAAAGTTCGCACCAGTAGGTGGCGAAGCATAAGAGTGCCAATTAGCCGCTAAAGCCGCCCAAGCGGCTTCTGGATTGGGGTAGTAGGACGCCGCGCTAGGGTTGGTATTGATCATTTCCCCGGGCTGGTTTGGAGGGAAGATTACGATCATGAAGTTTGATTGCATATTATTCCTTGCTGCCCAACCAACCAAAATGGCGGTTTTCCGGGCATCACAGGTGAAGGTACAGCCTAATAATTTATAGACCTAAGCCAATGGCGAAATGAAATTGCATCACTGGCCTGCGTTTAACGAATTGCTGATAGATATTGCGTCTGCAGTAGCGCGAGCAGTTTAGCTGGTCAGGATGGAGATGATGGTTGCGATTCTGGAATCGTAAGAGATTTTTAGGATAGATCAAGCGGCGGATCGTATTCCACGCCGGTAAAATACAGCCCTTCGGCCGGGGCGGTTTGCCCGGCGGCGGGGCGGGATTTGGCGCTCAGGATGTCGGCGATTTTCTGCTCGGGCCAGTGACCCTCGCCGACCATTTTCAAACTTCCCACCATGTTGCGCACTTGATGGTGCAGGAAGCTGCGCGCGCGGGTTTCCAAAATCACTTTATCCCCCTCGCGGCGGATTGCGCAGAAATCCAGCGTGCGCATGGGGGTTTTGGCCTGGCAGGCGGAAGCGCGGAAGGAGGAGAAATCGTGATGCCCGAGCAGAAGCTGTGCGGCGCGATGCATAGCTTGTTCGTCCAGTTTTGCCTTCACGTGCCAGACGCGCTTGGCCTCCAGCGTTGGCGGTTGGGGGCGGTTGAGAATCACGTAGCGGTAGCTGCGCGTCCGGGCGGAGAAGCGCGCATTCCAGCCCTCCGGCGCCACCCCGCAGCGCAGCACCGCGATCGGGTGGGGTTTGAGGTGGAAATTCATCGCCTCGCGGATGCGGTAGGGGGTGAAATCCGGCAGTTCGATCTGCACCATCATCGCCAGCGCGTGCACCCCGGCATCTGTACGCCCGGCGGAGATCGCTTCCGTGACCTCCGCCCCACCGCGAATGCGCGCGGCGGCTTCCTCGATCACCTGCTGGATGGCGAGCCCGTGCTTCTGGCGTTGCCAGCCCATGAAGGGTGTGCCGTCATACTCGATCTCTAAAGCCCAAAGGGTCAATAGAACCGTGCCCCTTCAGGCAGTTTGTAGCCGCGCAGGAAATCCTCAACGCTCATCGCGGCTTTGCCGGCGCGTTGTAGGCGCATGACGCGCAGAGCGCCTTCGCCGCACGCGATGGTGAGGCCGCCGGGCAGAAGCGTGCCGGGAATGGCGTCGCCCTGCACCACCTCGGCGGAGAGGATTTTCACCACCACGTCACCCAGCAGGCCGAGCGCGCCGGGCCAGGGGTAGTAGGCGCGGATACGCCGTTCCAGCACGGCCGCGGGCAAGCGGAAATCCAGCCGCGCATCCTCGCGCGAGAGTTTGGGCGCGTAGTTGGCGAGCGCGTCATTCTGCGCCACCGGGGCGCTGGAGTGGGCCAGTTCCTGGATAATCAGCTTCGCGCCCAGCGTGGCCAGCCGGTCGTGCAGGTCGGCGGAGGTATCGTGGGCGCCGATGGGCGTGGCGTCCCGGCGGAGCATGGGGCCGGTATCCAGCCCGGCTTCCATCTGCATGATGGTGATGCCGGTTTCCACATCGCCCGCCGCGATGGCGGCCTGGATGGGTGCGGCGCCGCGCCAGCGCGGCAGCAGTGAGCCGTGGATGTTCAGGCAGCCGCGCTTGGGCGCGTCCAGAAATTCCTGCGGCAAAATCAGCCCATAGGCGGCCACCACTGCGGCATCCAGCCCCAGGCCCTGGAAATATTCCAGCTCATCCTCGTGTTTCCGCAGCTTGGATGGCGTGCGCACGGTCAGGCCGAGCTCAAGAGCTGCGGCATGAACGGGGCAGGGCTGCTCCTTCTGGCCGCGCCCGGCAGGCTTGGGCGGCTGGGCATACACCGCCGCTACCTCATGCCCCGCTGCTACCAGCGCCTTCAGTGCCGGAACGGCGAAATCCGGCGAACCCATGAAGGCGAGCTTGAGGGGCTGGGCCATTACCGCTTCTGCGCCTTAGCCAGCTTGCGCAGCAGCATGTTGCGCTTCAGGGCCGAAAGGTAGTCCACGAACAGCACGCCGTTCAAATGGTCGATCTCGTGCTGCAAGCAGGCGGCGAGCAGGCCCTCGGCCTCGATTTCCTGCTTGATGCCCGCCACGTCGTGATAGCGCACCTTCACCCGGGCCGGGCGTGTGACCTCGGCATATTGGTCCGGGATGGAGAGGCAGCCTTCCTCTTGCGTGGCGGTTTCATCAGATCTGGCGATGATCTCGGGGTTGATGAGCGCGATGGGGGTAGGCTGTTCCTTCGGCGCCACATCCACCACGATCACCCGCAGCAGGCTGCCGACCTGGTTGGCAGCCAGGCCAATGCCCGGCGCCCTGTACATGGTGGCGAACATGGAGGGCACCAGGCGGCGCACCTCATCGGCATCGGCCGGGGTGATGGGCCTGGCCACCTTGCGCAGCACGGGCTCGGGATAAATGAGGATGGGCAGGAGCGGGGCGCTGTGTTCGGTCTCAGACATGCCACGCATGTAATCCGCCGGGCCTGCCCCTGCAACGCGCCCCTCTTGCATCGCTGCAAAACCATGCCAACATGTAGGCCCGGACGCCTCTTCGGAGGGTTCTTAACCTGCTTCGCTCATATGGGGGAGCTTATTGGCAATGACGACCCGTGTTTTCACCTCACCGCTTTTTCTTGGTTTCGACCATCTAGAGCAGATGATCGAGCGCGCCGCGAAAAACTCCTCAGACGGGTATCCGCCGTATAATATCGAACAGCTGAGCCCGGCTTCGCTGCGCATCACCCTTGCCGTGGCAGGGTTCACGATGGACGATCTGCAGATTACCCTGGAAGATAACCAATTGGTGATCAGAGGCCGTCAAACTGACGATACTCAGGGGCGGGTGTTTCTGCACCGGGGCATTGCGGCGCGGCAGTTTCAGCGGGCTTTCGTGATCGCAGAAGGAATCGAGGTGAAGGGCGCGTGGCTTGATAACGGTCTGCTGCATGTGGATTTGATCCGCCCCATGCCGCAACCCGTGGTGAAGACCATCCCCATCTCGCGCGGCCAAGCCAAGGTGCCCGCCCCCGCCAGGACGGTGGACGGGGATTGATCGTTACGATTGCGGGAGAGGCTGGCCAAAAGGCCGGAGCATCCCCAACTCAGGTGTAATGGGGCTTCAGGTGAGAGGTTTTCTTGCCGGAAGAGCCTGAAAGGACAGACGATGAACATCAAGGACCATGACGGCACCACCAATTTTGTTCCCGGCACGGTGCTGGACATTCATCACATCTCCCCCGCGCAGCTGGCGTTGCTCGGGCTTGAGGAGATTGCCTTCATGAAGCCGGTGATGACCGAGACCGGCCCGGCCTTTGCCATTCATGCTGCGGACGGCACGCCCATAGCCATTGTGGCGGACCAGCGGCTTGCCGCAGCCGCGATCATCCAGAACGACATGATGCCGACGCTGGTGCATTAAG
>JAGWZS010000165.1 GCA_018971905.1 Rhodospirillales bacterium
GCCGCAGAAACACGCTCCCGTAGGTCCATCGAATATGCTCGTGCCATTCATGCCAGCCTCCTCAACCAGCAAAAATGGTGAATCAAATCCCGCCGAGCCGAGTAAAGAAAAACCCCGACTCACCTTAAATTCATACCGCTCTAATCGTAATAGAGTTTGCCGAGGGTTTCGAGCAGCTCCTCCCGTGTGAGCGCCTTGGCCACGGGGGCGTGCAGGGTAACGCGCACAGGGCCAGGGCGTTTGTTAAATGCGCGCGGCCCCCAGCGCAGGCCGGAATCAGTTGAGGCAGGCAGCACCGGTGCTTCAACGCCTTGTGCCAGCGCCGCAATACCGTGCCGCAATTCCCTCCGCACGCCGTACGGCACGCGTGTGCCTTCGGGGAAAATCACCACTTGCCGCCCACCCGCCACGGCTTGTTCTGCACGTTCCACCATGGCCAGCAATGCCTTGCGGCCGCCGCCCCGGTCTACCGGGATCATCCCGCTAGGCTCCAGCAGTGCGCCGAACACCGGGATGCGCCGCAGTTCTTTCTTGAACACAAAGGCCGGGAGGGGCAGGAGCGAGAGCCAGACCAGAATGTCCAGCGCCGATTGGTGCTGGGCGGCGATCACGCAGCCGCCAGCGGGCAGCCGTTCCAGCCCTTGCGCCTCAACGGTAACGCCGCAGAACACCCGCAGCGCCCACAGACTTATGCGCGCCCAGCGCCGGGCGGCGCGCAGAATGCCATTTTGGCGATACCGGCCAAGGAGAGCGCACCAGAGGCTGAGCACGGCACCGCTGCCCCAGAGCGCGGTGTTGAAGGCAAAAGAGCGGAGTGGTTGCATTTTATTCAGTAATTTCCTGATGCGCTGTCGCTGAACAGGCTGCCAAGCCCGGCGCGCACGACCAGATATTTGCTGTATTCCGCGGCCAGCAGGCGCAATGTTGGCCAGGTGAGCCCGTCGCGCATTGCCGGCGGGCGTACCGGGTCGGGGATAAGCCGCATACCCGGCAGCGCGTTGCGGATTTCCAGCAGCGCCCGCGGCATGTGGTAATCCGCCGTCACGATGATGAGCGAGTGCATGTTATGCGCCTTCGCCCAGGCGGCTGTTTCCACCCCGTTGTCGTGGGTGGTGGTGGCCATGTGGCCCACGGTGATGGCGCTGGCATAGCGGGTGGCGGCGGTACGATCATCCTGCGTGAAGTCACCCAGATAGGTGCCCTTGCCAGCACCGGAGATCAGCAGCAGCGGTGCCTCATGCGCGGCAAGCAAGGCGAGCGCCTCGCTAATCCTGTCGTCACCGCCGGTAAGGGCCACAATTCCGTCTGCGGGGGGTAGCGGGTTGGGCGGCGCGGAGGTGAACACGGCGGTAAGATAGATAAGAAACCCGCCGCTCCACAGGCAGCATGCCAGCAGCGTGAGCCGGGTAAGAAGCCGCAGGGCGGAAAAGCGCCGGCGGCGGAAAGGCGGGCGCGCCATCAGGGCAGATGCCGCAACCAGCCGCGCACGGTGAATTGCGCCGTGATCCAGCCGATAAGCGCGGCACAGGCCGGCAGCACCAGCGCCAGCGCCAGCAAGGCAGGCGGCAGGTTGAAAAACCCGCCAAGCCGGGCCGGGCCGGTAAAGGGCGCTGCCAGCCATGCCAGCCATGCCAGTATCGGCAAGGCCAGCAATGTGCCGCCGAACGAGCCGCCCAGCGCCAGCCAGACGGCCCGCGCGGCAAAGCGGGCGGCAATGTCGGAATCCAGGGCGCCGAGCCCGTGCACGGTGTCGATGGTTTCGCGCAGCTGGGCAAGGCCCGAGCGTGTGGCCACCGCCACCACTGCCGCCGCCACCAGCGCCACCACGAGCAGCACCGCCAGCGCACAGGCTTGCAGGCTGGTGGTAAGTGCCGCCACGCGCTGCGCCCACATGGCGCCGGTTTTCACCAGAGTGCCGGGGCTTACCTGTTGAAGCTGGGCGCCCAGCGTATCCGCGCTGCCAGCGCCGCGCCATTGTGCGGTAATGACCGCCGGCAGCGAAAGCCCAAGCGAGGCGGCATCGCTGCCAAGCCATGGGGAGATCAGCTTGTTCATCTCCGCCGTGCTCATTACCGCCGCATTCTGTACGTCGGGGTCCACGGCGAGGGCGCGCTGCACGGCGGCAAGGCGCGTTCCGTCATTGGCGGCATCCGGGTTGCCCGGCTGTGGCACCTGAATGGTCAGCGCCGTTTCAATGTTACCCTGCCAGCCCGCCGCCAGGGTGGCGCAGGCCAGGGCGCCACCGATAGCCAGGGTTGCCAGAAAGCTCATGGCCCCTACCAGCACCGGCAGAAGCCGGTCGGCCAGTGCGGCGCGCAGGCCCAGCAGGTCTCCCCGGCGCCTAGCCATCATGCACCAGCCGCCCGTGCTCAAGGCTGAGCCGCGGGAAGGGGTAGCGCTTCACCAGCCCGGTGTTATGTGTCGCCACGATCACGGTGGTGCCAAGCTTGTTCAGCGCCGTGATCAGCAGCATCAGCCGCTCGGCCTGTTCGTCGTCGAGGTTGCCGGTTGGTTCGTCCGCCACCAGCAGCTTTGGCCGCGCCACCACCGCGCGGGCAATGGCGATGCGCTGCTGTTCGCCGCCGGACAGTTCGTCTGGCCGTGCGTGCAGCCGGTGGGCCAGGCCAACCCAGCGCAGAATTTCACCCACATCGGCCTGCACCTGTGTTTCGCTGCGGCGGGCAAGGCGCATGGGAAGGGCCACGTTGTCGTACGCATCCAGCTGCGGCAGCAGCCGGAAATCCTGATACACGACGCCAATCCGCCGACGCAGCATGGCCGCTTCGCGCCTGGTGGCGCGGGCCGCGCGGGCGCCAAGAATCTCGATACGCCCGCGCGCGGGATGCTCGGCCAGATAGATCAGCTTGAGCAGGCTGGTTTTGCCCGCGCCGGAGGGGCCGGTCAGCCAGCGGAAGCCACCGTCTTCGATCTCGAAGCTGATGCCGCGCAGCGCATCGGCCTCGGGCGCGCGGCCGGAATGCTGGTAGCGCAGCCAGACATCGTCAAATCGGACCATCAGGTTTGATCCTCCATGGGGCTTTAGTGCCGCGATAAACCACATTCCGGCAAGACGCGGCGGTGCATTTATTTTGCGGCAAATGCCGAGGTCCGCCGTTCGTGTTATTGCGGCCATCCGGTAAAAATGTCATGCGTTGTGGCGCAATGCGGATATCTTGCCCCAATTGCCAAGTGCTCTACGACGTGCCCGACGCATTGCTGGGCGGCGGTGGGCGGCGGTTGCGCTGCGGCCAATGTGGCCATGGCTGGCACTTTATGCCGGAGGGCGTGGCACCAGCCGCCACAATGCCCGAACAACCGCCAGCCGAGCAGCAGGAGCCTTTTCCCGCCGTCGAAGCTGATGAAGTGCTAAGCCGCCGTTTCGGCCAACCCATCGATTACGAGGCAAAAGCCGAGGTGCAGGCGGCGTTGCGAGACGAGGCGCTAACCCACCCGCACCCGGCGGCTTTGCCGCTAGAGCCCTCTCCGGCGACCGAGACAGACGGGTTTGCCGACCTTGTACGCGCGGCGCGCAACAACGAAATGGATCTGGAGCCAGACCGGGTGCCCAGGCGGCGGCCAAAAGCAAGCCCGCGCCTGATTGCCCCGCTGCTCATTCTGCTGCTTCTGGCTGTTATCCTGCTGGACCGCCACGCGCTGATGCGCGCCATACCCGCCAGCGCCAAGTTGTTCCACGCGCTGCATCTTTCGTAGCGCGGCGCTTCAGCTTTTCCGGGGCTTGTTCACTTGCCGGGCGCGGCCCAGCGCCAGCGCGTGATCCGGCACATTTTGATTGATGACGGACCCGGCGGCGATGAGCGCGCCGTCCCCCACTGAAACCGGCGCCACCAGCGCGGTATTGGAGCCGATGAAGGCGTTGGCGCCAATCTTTGTGCGGTGTTTGGCCTTGCCGTCGTAATTGCAGGTGATGGTGCCGGCGCCAACATTCGTGCCCGCGCCGACTTCTGAATCGCCCAGATAGGTGAGGTGATTGGCCTTAACCCCTTTGCCGAGCTTTGCCGCCTTTACTTCCACGAAATTGCCAATATGCACGCCCTCGCCAAGCTCAGCGCCGGGACGCAGCCGCGCATAGGGGCCGATGATGGCGCCGGAACTGACAACGCAGCCTTCCAGATGCGAGAACGCCTTGATTTCCACATTGGCGTCGATTTTCACGCCCGGGCCGAACACCACATGCGGGCCGATGACCGTGTCCGCCCCGATCTCGGTATCGGCGGCGAAAAACACGGTTTCAGGGGCTTGCAGGGTAACACCTGCCGCCATGTGATGCGCCCGCGCACGGGTTTGAAAGGCGGCTTCCGCCTGCGCCAACTCGGCGCGGGAATTCACGCCCAGGCATTCATCGTAGGGCGCGTTGAGGGCGGCGACATTGATGCCGTCCTCCCGCGCCAGGCCGACGATGTCTGTAAGGTAGTACTCGCCTTTGGCGTTGGCGTTGTCCACGCGGGCCAGCCAGTCCCGCATATCCGCGCCGCGCGCGGCCATGCCGCCGGCATTGCAGAAGGAAATGGCGCGCTCCGCCTCCGTCGCGTCGATATACTCGACGATGCGGGCGAGATAGGGGCCATCCATCACCAGCCGTC
>JAGWZS010000166.1 GCA_018971905.1 Rhodospirillales bacterium
CCGGTATCACGCCCCATGCCGAATGCTTCCGCCGCTTCCGCCAGGCGCTTGATGCCCCGCACCTGGGTGCGCAGGAACAGCGCCGCGAGGATCATCAGCAGCAGCGCGGAGCCGATCAGCCAGATCAGGAACAGATAGAAAGTGCCGATGAACAGCCGTTTGCGCGGCACGTCGATGCTCAGCACCCCGTCCGCCATCTGGATATTCACCCTCAGGAAGCCGGGATGCTCATGCCAGGCGACATTGAAGGGCCGATGGACATCCTGTGCCAGGGCGCGGGCGAGGTCGGTATCCACCGGGCCGGGGGCATCCGGCGGCGGCAGATGGCGCAATGTTTCGTTGTACAGGAAATGGCTCTGGAAGGTGAAATGAATGTCGCCTTCCTGCAGTACCAGGGTACGCCTCGTGGGGTCACGGTCGATCTGGTCGATCATGAAGCCGATCTCCCCGGCCACCGCGCCCGCCAGGCGGCGGGAGAGCTCGTCCAGATGCGTGCCGTAGAAAATCTGCAGTGCCACGCCCTGCAGCACCATCATCGGCACCAGCACAATCAGCAGCGAACGGCCAAACAGCCCGCGCGGCAGAATTTTGCGGAACAGCCGCTCTGGTTGCAGCGGGCCGAGGCGGAGTTTCATGCCCCCGGTTTCAGCACATAGCCCTTGCCGCGGATGGTCTGCAGAAAGCGCGGCTCGCGCGGGTCGGGTTCAATCTTGCGGCGCAGGCGTGTTACCTGCACGTCGATGGCGCGTTCATTCACGTCATCCAGCCCCAGGGCGGCGGCCAGCGCCTCGCGGGAGAATACCTCATGCGGCCGGGCGGCCAGGGTGGTGAGCAAGGAAAGCTCAGCCCCGGTCAGGCGCATACGGGCATTGGGGCTGACCAGCTCGCCGCGCTCGGCATCGAAACTGGCCTCGCCCAGCGGCAGGGGGCCGGTTTGCACCGCGGGTGGCTGGGCCCGGCGCAGCATGGCGCGCAGCCGGGCAACGAGCACCCGCGGATCGAACGGTTTGCCGAGATAATCATCCGCCCCGGCCTCGAACCCGGCCAGAATATCCTCTGGCGTGTCCCGCGCGGTAAGCAGCAGAATGGGCATGGCGGGCGCGCGCTCGGCCCGCAGGCTGAAGGTGAGCTCCAGCCCGGTTTCGCCGGGCATCATCACATCCAGCACCATCAGGTCGAACTCCATGGCGCGCAGCTTTTCCCGTGCTTCCACCGCTGAGGCCGCGCGGGTGATACGGAAGCCGTTTTCCGACAGATAGCGCGCCGCCAGCGCCGCCAGGCGGGCGTCGTCATCAACCAGCAGCACATGCGGTGCGTCTTCTGCCAGCGTCGCCTGGGTCATGGCGGGGTCAGGTGCTGGCCGCCGGCTTTGGCGGCCGGGCGGCTTCGGCTGGCTCTGCTCCGCCGCGTCCGCCTGGGTTGATCAGCCCGCGCATCACGCGCTTAAACCCTTCCACCGCGGGGCCGCCGGCGGCCCGGTACGCCACCAGCAGCCGTTCCCGTTGGGTTTCGAACAGCTGCCGTTCCAGCGCCACGCCCTTTTCGGTCAGGTGGAGCAGGCGCTGGCGCCGGTCTTTGGGCCCGGGCAGCTGGATAACATAGCCCTTGCGGATGAGCGGGCCGAGCACCCGGGTGAGGCTTTGCTTGGTGATGCCGAGGATGGACAGCAACTCCCCCACATTCAGCCCTGGCCGACGGGCGATCCAGTGCAGGCAGCGATGGTGCGCGCGGCCAAATTTCAGCTCTGCCAGAATGGCGTCCGCCGGGCCGGTTAGCTCCCGCAGGGCGAAGAAAAGCATGTCCTGTGCGGCGCGCAGCTCATCCTCCCGCAGGAACAGCAGCCCGGCGCCAGGTGCTGCGTGCGGGGCGCTGGGCAGGGTTTCACGTTTGCTGGCCGGGTAGGGTTGAGTCGGGGGGTTAGGCATGGCAATTTCAATAACCAGTGTTTGGCCGCAACGAAATGTAGCTTCGGCTGACGTTCAGGCAAGTTTAGACCGTTTAAAAATAGTACCGCAACCGGAGACATTTGACCATGGCGCTCGTGCCCTTCGACGATCGTGACGGCTTCATCTGGTGGGATGGCAAGCTCATTCCCTGGCGTGAGGCAAAGCTGCATGTGCTCAGCCATGGTCTGCATTATGCCTCCGCTGTGTTCGAGGGCCAGCGCGCCTATGGCGGCAACATATTCAAGCTGCGCCCCCATACCGAGCGCCTGATCGCCTCCGGCCGGATGCTGGGCTTTGAGATTCCGTTCACGGCCGAGCAGATCGATGCCGCCTGCATCGAGACGATGGCCGCGAACAACCTCACCGATGCCTATATCCGCCCGCTGGCCTGGCGCGGCTCTGAGCAGCTGGGTGTTTCCGCCCAGCAGACCAAGATTCATCTGATGATCGCCTGCTGGACCTGGCCGGATTATTTCGGGTCCGACCGCATGAAGGGCATCCGCCTCAACGTGTCAGACTGGCGGCGTCCGCACCCGCTCTCCGCGCCCACCGCCTCCAAGGCGGCGGGGCTGTACATGATCGGCACACTCTCCAAGCATAAGGCCGAGGCCGAGGGCTATGAAGAATCGCTGATGCACACCTGGGACGGATTTGTAGCCGAGGGCACCAGCGCCAATATCTTCTTCGTGCAGGATGGCAAGCTGCATACGCCCATCACGGATTGCTTCCTGAACGGCATCACCCGGCAGACGGTCATCTCCCTGACCAAGGCGCGCGGGATCGAGGTGATCGAGCGGCACATCAAGCCGGAGGAACTCCCCTCCTTCAGTGAATGTTTCCTCACTGGCACCGCGGCTGAGGTGACACCGGTACGCCAGATCGGGACATCTGTGAACTACACGCCAGCCAAGCTGACCGAGACTTTGCTGAACGACTACACCGCACTGGTGCGGATGTCTCCGGAAGAAGTTGCCAGGCGCGCCGCCTGAAGCAGAAACCGCAAAAGGGGCCGCAAGGCCCCTTTCTTTTTATCAGGCAGCCCGCTGACCGGGCCAACAAAAACGCCCAGGCCGGGGCCTGAGCGTTTTCTGAAGCGGGATGAGCCTTAAGCCTGATTCAGGCTGCCATTGGCTTGGCATAAGGGGCTGCAAAACCGTCGAGCTTCGCGCGAAGCGAGGCCGGAATCTGCCGCGCGGCCTTCGCCCGTGGGTAAGCCATTTCCGCAATCGGCTCCGCGTCGCCCACCATTTCCGCATATTCGGCCCAATTGTCGAACGCCATCCGGTCAACATTGTCCACAAAGGTCTCGGTCGGCGCGCCTTCGGCGAGAATCAGCGAATGGTCAGCGGTTTCGATGTGATAATAGGTGAAGCGGGCGGGCATGTTGCCCTCGCGTACAATGCTGCTGCCGTTCACCATTGCGCCGGCCTGCACCAGAATACCATCCAGGAACATCGCGTGGTCTGGGGACACCAGCAAATCCTGCACCGGCAAGCCATCACCCAGCGCACCAGCCTTGATGCGCACGGGCAGGGCGCGCAGCGGGTCCGCGAAGCGCAGATCCACCACCCGGCGGCCCATCCAGCGCACAATCCTGGTCTCGCCAGAGGCGGTCAGTACTTCATCGCCTGCTTCAAGCGCTTCCACCAGGCGCACACCGCTGGGGGTGGCAATGCGCGTGCCGGCGCAGAAGCAGGGGGCGTTGGTGGAAACCAGCGTGAACGGCGAGTTTGTTCCAGAATTAGTGCCGCTCACGGTAAGCAGCCCGAACTGCCCGTTCTGCTCGTACAGATTATATTCGGTGCCACCAGCAGTGAACTCAATCCCGGCGATGCTAAGCCCGTCCTGGCTGCCGCTGTACCCATTGTAGTTCACGCCGGAGTTGGCGGTCGGGAAAATGGCGTTGTCATACACCGCCACTTTATTAATGCTCTTGCTCACCACACCCTGGGCACCAGTTTCACCCGAGATGGTTTGGGTACCAATGCTGCCGCTGATCGCGGTGACCACATAGCCGTCTCCCGTAACCGTCGCCCCCCTAACATGCGAGGTAATCGTCGATTGCGTGCTCGCGGTCGTTACCGTAATGGAATCAGTCTGACCCGAAGCATCCTTGAACGTGCAAGTGTAGGTGTTCGACATAAAACACCCCGGACATGATGGACAAAAAACTAACGTTTCGTATATATCAAAGCGAAACGATTATCGTTCGTTAATAACAAGAGTCAAAACTATTAGAAACAATCATTTTATAAAAATCAGAACAAATTCATCACATTTTTGTGTGATATGCGTCAATATTCGTCACTAAAAGCAAGTATAATATAAAAAAGATACAAATTAAAGGCCGACTCCCAGGAGGTGGGTGCGGATTATTCAGCCAAAAGTTGTGCGCAAAAATTCGGATTCGCCCCTGCGTCAGCCGTATTTTATGGGCGCGGGAGCGTTTTTCCGGGGGTCACAGCGGTGAAGCGGCAGATTTTGTAGGTCATCACCGGCTCATCGCCACGCTGGCGGACGATGCTGCCCACCTCATTCGGGCAGGGCGTGCTGGTGCGGCGGG
>JAGWZS010000167.1 GCA_018971905.1 Rhodospirillales bacterium
ATAGCGGCGGTGAGAATTTTGGCGGTCAGGTTCCGGCGATCCATGAATTAACTCCTTGCTGAAGCGCAGCCGCAAACAGGCTGCATCTCATTGTTCGCCGGCAAGGAAGCAAAGGTTACAGGCTGCGCAAAAATATTATTCCGTATCAGCCGAAGATGCGGCGGGGGCATGGAATGGCTGCATCAACAGCGCCGTCAGCCGCGAATCGCCCGGCGCGCGGAATAGCTCTAATCCTATGTCCATGGCCATATGCCCCAGCTTGGGTTGGGCGCGGTAGGTGCCGAACAGCCGGTCCCACCAGGGCAGATTGAAGCCGTAATTGCTGTTGGTCTCCGCGCGCAGCACGGAGTGATGCACGCGGTGCATGTCGGGTGTTACCACCAGCAGGCGCAGCAGCCGGTCCAGCCGCACTGGCAAAGCCAGGTTGCTATGGTTGAACAAAGCCGTGGCGTTGAGGATGATCTCAAACAGCAGCACCGCCAGAGGCGGCACCCCCAGCGCGAGCACCACAGCCATTTTAATCAGCATCGAGAGCATGATCTCAAAGGGATGGGCCCGCGCTCCGGAGGTCACGTCCAGATCGAGATCGGCATGATGCATACGGTGCAGCCGCCAAAGGAGCGGTATCTTGTGGAACACCACATGCTGCGCATAAATCGCCAGATCCAGCGCCAGCAACGCCAGGATGATTTTCATCCAGCCGGGTAGCGCCACCAGGTTCAACAGCCCCCAGCCACGTTGTGCGGCCCATAGCGCCACGCCCAGCGCCACCACGGGGAAGACCAGCCGCACCGCCAGCGCATCCACCAGCGCGATGCCGAGATTGCCGGGCCAGCGGCGTAACCTTGGCTGTGTGCGCACCCGGCGCGGCCAAGCTGTCTCTGCGCCCGCCAGCAGTGCCAGCAGACCGAGTGACAGCCCAATCCGCAGATGGGCTGCCTCAGCGAGAACCGAAGACATCGTACGCTTTCATGAGGGCAAATTCGGAGGCGATGAAAAAATATTCAAGTCCCCCTGTAACCTTGCCGCGCCTGAACACGAACAGCTTCATAGCGGTATTCGGATGGTCCGGCGCCGCCCCACTGAAAAAGGATATCCGCAATGAAGTTCAAAGCCTCCATGCTCACCTTGGGTGCCGCTGTTTCGCTCGGCGGGCTTGTCGCCGCCACCACACCGATGCTCGCCCGCGCTGCTTGCGCTGGACAAAGCACATCCAGCTGTGCGGGCAAAACCGGCGCGTGTGCGGGTAAAACGGGCGCTTGCGCGGGCAAGACCGGCGCCTGCGCGGGTAAGTGCAAAGCCAATTAATACCTCCCGGACGCGGGGCGACATCCCGCGTCCTTATCTTTTACCCGGAGAAAAACCATGACCCGCCAGGCTTTGCTTAGCGCCTTATGTGGCATTGCCCTACTCGTAGCGCCGGCCGCCCGCGCCGCCACCATCAAGCCCTATACCCAGGCTGCTTACAACGCGGCGCTGCAGAACGGCACGCCGTTGGTGGTACATGTTGAGGCGAGCTGGTGCCCAACATGCAAGGCGCAGCAGGAGGTTTTGAAGAGCCTGGAAACCGACCCGCGCTATGCGAAGGTGGAAATCCTGGATGTGGATTTTGACGCACAGAAGCCCGTGGTTCAGCAACTCCATGTGCAGATGCAGAGCACGCTGATTGCCTACCACGACGGCACGGAAGCCGCGCGCGTGACCGGTATCACCTCCAAGGCGGATATCGAGAGGCTGCTGAATTATGCTGTGAAGGGCTGAGCCATGTTCGCCGCCGCAAGTTTCGCATTGCTGGCAGGGTTGCTGTCCACGCTCTCGCCTTGCGTTGTCCCCGTACTGCCGTTGGTGTTGGGCGCGGCAGCTTCGGCGCACAAAGCTGGCCCCTTGGCATTGGCGGGCGGCGTAGCTCTGGCTTTTACCGCATTAGGGCTGTTTGCCGCGACACTGGGCTTCTCGCTGGGGCTGGATCTCAGCACCTTCCGGCTTCTGGCGGCGGTGCTGCTTCTGGCGCTCGGCCTGTTGCTGCTCATTCCCCGCGCGCAAACATGGCTCGCAACGGCGGCCGGACCGTTCGGCAATTGGATGAATAGCCGGTTTGGCGGCCGGACGGGCACAGGCTGGCGCGGGCAATTCGGCATCGGGCTGTTGCTCGGCAGCATCTGGACGCCCTGTGCCGGGCCAACCCTTGGCGCCGCGACCCTGCTCGCCGCTCAGGGGAAGGATTTAGCGCAGGTGCTGGCAGTGATGCTGGCCTTTGGCATTGGCACGGCCCTGCCGCTGCTGGGGCTGGGCATCCTCTCCCGCGCCACGCTGCAGCGCCTGCGGGGCGGCATGATGGGGGCTGGCAGAACCGGAAAAGCCCTGCTGGGTGGCGGGCTGGTGGCGGTGTCATTGCTGATGCTCACGGGGCTTGATCATCCGCTCGAGACGCTGCTCACCAACGCCTCCCCCGTCTGGCTCACCACTGTCACGGCGAGGTTCTGATGGAAAGCTTTGAGGAACAAGCCCAAGCCGCTGTCGAACTGGTCTCAGCTCTGGCTGAGATGGAAAATACGCGGCGCAACATCGTCACTACCCTGCTGGACGGCGCGGACTTCCTCGCACTCGAGCATTACCCGCCCGACGATGTGCGCGACCCAGAAACGAATGCGCAATATTATTTCCACGCCCATCGCGGGACGGTGGAGAGTGGGCATATTCATTGCTTTTTGCGCGATGCTGAGAACAGGCTGACTCATGTCGCCGCCATCGGGCTGGACCAAACCGGCCGCCCGGCTCGCATGTTCACCACCAATCTATGGGTCACGGCGGATGTTTTCACGCCGGCTGAAGTCTTGATCGAACAATTGCCACACATGAACTGGTCCGCAGCCCCTGGTCCCAAACCGGTTAACCGGGCGCTTGGCGCCCTGTTCGTACTCTACCGCCGCGAGATCGCGGGGCTTTTGCGCCGCCGTGATGCGCGGCTGGCGCGTCATGCCGCCGCCATTGCGCCGGCCGATCCGCTCGAGGACGAAAGGCTTGAAGTTCTGAGCACGGCGCGGATCAACCTGCCGGCCACGCTGGCGCGGCTGCGCGCCACATTGGCACTGACCGATGAATAACGTTCTCATCAATTGGCATCTGACAGCGCACCCGGTAGCGTTGTCTGCGACGAGAGGGCGGATGGCAGAGGAAGACCCCAATTGGCGGATCTGGATGGCGGCGGCGCAAGCCGGGGATCAACGCGCCTATACCGCCTTTTTGTCCGAAACGCTGCCCTGGCTGCGCCGCCGGGCGCGGGCACGTTGGCCGGACTCCAGCGCCGCCGACATTGAAGACATGGTGCAGGAAACACTTCTAGCTCTGCACCAGAGCCGCCACCTCTATGATCCGGCGCGTCCTGTGCAGCCTTTTCTGTTCGGCATTCTTAAGCTGCGTGGCGCGGAAATTCGCCGCCGCCGCCATCGCCACACCGGCCGCGAGACGGCGCTTGAAGACATGCCCGCAGATACCAGCGCATTGATGACACATGGGACACAAGAGCATGACGCCGAGCAGGCGGGGCTGCAAAAAGCCCTGGCCAGCTTGGGCGAGCGTGATCGGCAGGTACTTGGCTTACTTAAAATCCGCCAGCTTTCACTGAAGGAGGCCACGACCGAAACCGGGATGAGCGTGGCGGCGTTGAAAGTGGCATCGTTTCGCGCCGTGCAGCGGCTGAAACAGGCCCTGAAAGGGGGCGCAGATGAAGAGTGAGGATTTAATCGCGCAGTTGGCGCGGGACGTGGCGCCGGTTCGCAGGTTGCCTTCACCAGGCGCGCTAATGGCGCATTGGCTGTTGGTCACCCTGCCGGTTTTGGCGGCCGTCACGCTAATGATGGGGCTGCGTCCGGACATTGCCGACCTGCTGATGCAACCGCGATTCATGCTAACCGAAGGGCTCGCCGCGGCCACGACCGTGATTTCCGCCTACGCCGCCTTCTGCGCCGGTCGCCCGGACCAGCCAGCGTGGAAACTCTTCATGCCGGTGGCGGCGTTTGTCGTATGGCTGGCTGAGTTGGGGCGGCAGTGTTTCGTGCTCTCGGTGCAAACAAACGGCGCCGCGCTTGTGTTGCATGCTGACTGGCTGTGCGTGCCCGCCATCGCCATGACCGCGCTGGTCCCCGCCGCGGCTATGGTGTGGCTGCTGCGCCGTAGCGCCAAATTCCGCCCTGCTCATGCCTGCTTGTGCGGCACCATGGCGGCGGCGGCCGCCGCCGAACTCGTTCTTCCACTGTTCCATGCGGCTGACACGATGATGATGGTGCTGGTCTGGCAGATGGGCAGCGTCGTGCTATTCACCATGCTCGGAGCGGCGGCGGCGAGGCTGGGGTTAAGTACATTTGGATAGAGCATGTTCTACCACTTGCGCCGAGAAGCTGCCGGTGGCCTTAGCGTTTTGAGAAGCTGATGAGTAGTCGGCCACATTCAAGCGGGGCCAAGCCCCTGATTGCGCACCCGCAAGGGG
>JAGWZS010000003.1 GCA_018971905.1 Rhodospirillales bacterium
GCAATCGGCTCCGCCAGCGGGCCGGAATTGCCGATGCAGGTGGTGCAGCCATAGCCGACCGTCTCGAAGCCGATGGCATCCAGATCAGCGGTGAGGCCGGATTTGTTCAGATAATCAGTCACAACCTGCGAGCCGGGGGCGAGCGAGGTCTTCACCCAAGGCTTCGGCGCCAAGCCCAGCGCCCGGGCTTTGCGGGCCACGAGGCCTGCGGCAACCAGCACATAGGGGTTGGAGGTGTTGGTGCAGGAGGTGATGGCCGCGATTACCACGTCGCCATGGGTGATCTCGTAATTCGTGCCGGCCACGGCACCCTTGGCCGTAACCGCATCGGCGGGCACGCCAAGGCTCTTGGTCAGCTCGGCCTTGAAGGCGGCGGCGGCGTCTTTCAACAGCACGCGGTCTTGCGGGCGCTTCGGCCCGGCCAGGCTTGGCTGCACGGTGGAGAGGTCCAGCTCCAGCGTGTCGGAGAAAATCGGCTCATGCTCGTCGCGCCACAGCCCCTGGGCCTTGGCGTATGCCTCGACCAGCTTGATACGGTGCTCGTCGCGGCCGGAGAGGCGCAGATAATCCAGCGTCACCTCATCAACCGGGAAGAAACCGCAGGTAGCGCCATATTCCGGGGCCATGTTGGCGATGGTGGCGCGGTCCGCCAGAGCCATCTCGGCCATGCCCTCGCCATAGAACTCAACGAATTTGCCGACGACCTTCTTGGCGCGCAGCATCTGCGTCACGGTCAGCACAAGGTCTGTCGCGGTTACACCCTCGGAGAGCTTGCCGGTCAGCCTGAAGCCGACGACATCCGGGATGAGCATGGCGATGGGCTGACCGAGCATCGCGGCCTCGGCCTCAATGCCGCCAACACCCCAGCCCAGCACGCCCAGGCCGTTAACCATGGTGGTGTGGCTGTCGGTGCCATAGAGCGTGTCTGGGTACACAAAGGTCTCGCCGCCATTCTCGGAGGTCCAGGCCACCTGCGCCAGATATTCCAGGTTCACCTGATGGCAAATGCCGGTGCCGGGGGGTACCACGCGGAAATTGTTGAACGCATCCTGGCCCCAGCGCAGGAAGCGGTAACGCTCGGCATTGCGCTCGAATTCAAGGTCGATATTCTTTTGCAGCGCGTCGTGCGAGGCGGAGTAGTCCACCATCACCGAGTGGTCGATCACCAGATCCACCGGGATCAGCGGGTTCACTTTCTCCGGTGCGGCACCCAACTTGCCGATGCCATCGCGCATCGCGGCGAGGTCCACCACGGCAGGCACGCCGGTAAAATCCTGCATCAAAATGCGCGCAGGCTTGAAGGGCACTTCTTTGGTGGAGGTGGCTTTTTCCTGCCAGGCGATGATGGATTTGGCATCCTCCGTGGTGTAGCTGCTGCCATTTTCGAAACGCAGCGCATTCTCAAGCAGAACCTTCAGCGTCTTGGGCAGCCTGGAAATATCGCCCAGCTTGGCGGCAACAGCGGGAAGCGAGAAATATTGATAGGCCTTGCCGTCCACGGTCAGGGTTGTCTTGGTGTTCAGGCTATCGTGGCCGATCACTGTCATGGCGCAAAACCTTTCGTCTGATACCGCTTGAGATTTTACTCGGCTTAAACCATAGCCGTACCCACCCGTCCATTCTGCAACCAGGAACCACGCCTCTGCTGAAAGCCGAAAATCTTTCCATTTTCAGGGGCGACCGGCTGATTCTGAATGGCGTTAGCTTCGGGCTGCGCGCTGGCGGCATTCTGCTTCTGCACGGCCCGAATGGCGCGGGCAAATCCAGCCTGCTACGCGCCTTGGCGGGGCTGACACCGCTGGCGGCCGGCACGCTGTTTTGGGATGGCCAGCCCGCTCTGGCAGACAAGGAAGCCCATGCCGCGCGGATTGGCTGGCTAGGCCACCAGGACGCGGTGAAACCCGCCCTCACCCCGGCCGAGCATGTACCACAAGCCGCGCTGGCGCTGGTGGGGCTGGAAAAATTCGCCAACCTGCCTTCACGTTTTCTTTCCGCCGGGCAGAAGCGGCGCCTGGCCATCGCCCGTGTGGCGGCAGCGCAGAAGCCGCTCTGGCTGCTGGACGAGCCGACCACCGGGCTCGATTCCGCCTCTATCCAGCGCTTTTTGGAGCTGTGCGCGGCGCAGCGGCAGCGCGGAGGCATGATCATCGCCAGCACCCATACGCCGATAGAACTGCCAGATACGCAGGTGTTGGCGCTATGATGGAGCTGGTTGCACGAGAGTTGCGGCTTTCCATCCGTCACGGCGCGGAAAGCATGGCGGCATTGCTGTTTTTTGTTATCGCGGGAACGCTGTTCGCCTTCGGCGCGGGGCCAGACCCGGTGATTCTCTCGCGCATTGCCCCCGGCGTGGTGTGGGTGACCGCGTTGCTGGCGGCACTTTTGCCGCTGGAGCGGCTTTTCGGGCCGGATTTCGAGGACGGCACGCTGGACCTGCTGCTGCTCTCAGGCTGGCCGGCCTATGGCATCGCCGCCGCCAAAGCCGCCGTGCACTGGCTTACAACCGGCTTGCCGCTGCTCATCATCGCCGGGCCGCTGGCGGTGATGCTGCGCCTGCCAGGGGAGAAATTGCCGCTGCTGCTGCTGACCCTGTTGCCCGGAACCCTGATTTTCTCGCTGCTAGGCACACTGGCGGCGGCACTCACCACCGGGGCGCGGCGCGGCGCGATTCTGATGCCGCTGATCACCCTGCCGCTGATGATCCCCAGCCTGATCTTTGGCACAGCAGCGGCGAACGGCCCACACCCGGCAGCGCCATTGTACATGACCTTCGCGATGCTGCTGGCCGCCCTGCCGTTGGCGCCGCTGGGCGCTGGCCTGGCATTGCGCGCCGCCGCGGAATAATTTTTAGCTCAGAGGCCGGCGGCGGGAAACGCCAGGCCGGAGTTGGGGTCTACGAAAACCATCAGGTCTTTAACCTCTTTCACGCCCGGCGCGTTCTCGGCGATTGTAACCACCGCCTTACGCTCCTCATTCGAGAAGATCGTACCCTCGAGCGTCACCACTGCATCCTTCACCGCCAGGCGCAGGCCGGATTTTGGCGCCCAGTTGGCTTTTTCGATCTCATCCCTGATAAATTTCAGAATCTCGTCATCGCTGGCTTTGCCTGGCGCCTGGACCAGCTTCGACGCCAGCGCCCTCAGCAGATCTGAGCGGCCGACCACACCAATCAGCCTGTTGTCCTCCAGCACCGGCAGGCGCTTGATGCGCTTGCGCAGCATGATCTGCACCGCTTCGGCCAAAGAGGTGCCAGGGGTTACAAAAACCGGGTTGTGACTCATCACGCCGCTGACATGGCGCGAATGCGTGGCAACATAATCCGCGGCCACGGAGGCTGGTTGCAGCAGGGCTTTCAACCAGCCTGCCTGCCCGCCCTCGGTGCCAATCTCGGCGCGGCGGAGCAGATCGCCCTCCGTTACCACGCCAACCAGCGTGCCTTGTTCATCCAGCACCGGCAAGCCGCTGAGATGGTTGGCCAGCATAATCCGGACAGCATCGCCAACCATCGTTTTGGGTTGAACCGAAATCGCATTGCGGGTCATAACTTCGGAGACAATCATGGCATCCTCCATTCACCTGAGCTGGTTATGCCAGCCTTTTTTGCCGCCCGCCTTGATGCGGATCAACCGGCGCCTTCGGCAATATTTTCCAACGCCTGGGGCCGACGCAGAATAATCTCGTGGGTATTGGGAATCTCGATCAGCCCGTCGTTCTTCAGATGGCTGAGCGAACGCGAGACCGTTTCGATCGTCACGCCTAGATAATCGGCAAGGTCGCTCCGAGAAAGCGCCAGGCTTAGCCTGGTATTTGGCTTGGGCAGCTTGCCCGTGGCACAGGCCTCCTGGCGCCTGGCCCAGGCAAGAAGAAAGCTGGCGATGCGCTCCAACGCGGTTTTCCGGCCGAGCAGCAGCATCTGCTCCTGGTTCAGCACCAGCTCGTGCATGGCCAGCGACAGCAGCTTGCGCTCCAACGCCGGATAATCCTCGGAGAGCGCCTGCAACCCGGCCCGGGAAAACCGGCAAAGCCGCACAGGCTCCACCGCCTCGGCGGATATGACATTCAACTCGCTGGAGGCAAGGCCGATGAAATGCCCCGCACTGGCAAAGCCCGTTATTTGCCGCCGCCCGTCCTGCAAGGTTTTGAAGAGCCTTACCGTGCCGGCGTTGACATTATAAAAATGCTGGGCCGGCTCGCCTTCCTCCAGCAATAATTTGCCGACAGGCAGGCTCATGCGGTGGGCCGCCCGGGAAAAAAACGCCAGTTCTTCATCAGAAAGCGCGTCGCACAGGCCAAGATGGCGCGCCCCGCAATTCTCGCACGGCGTTGCGGACGAAGACGCCGCCAAATTGATGGCGAGAGGATGATATACCGCAGCAGCCTTGCCGTGTGAACTCATGAGAAGAAGTTACTCTCCGCTGCCGCAATGATCCATATCAACAATACGCTTATCACAGAAAATCTTTCTACAGGGCAAGCGGTGTGCCTCAGGCCTGCACCGCTTTCGCCATGGGGATATTGCGGGCTTCCGGGCCGAAGAACATCAGCACGATAAGGATAACGGCGACAATGCCCGCCACCAGCGCCAGCGCATAGCCGTAATTCCCGCCATGGTTCATCGCCAGAGACACCTGAAGCGGTGCGTTGAACGAGGCGATAAAATTGCCTAGCTGGTAAACAAAACCCGGAAACGTGCCGCGGATTTCAACCGGAGACAGCTCGTTGAGATGCACCGGCACCACGCCCCACGCCCCCTGCACGCCCACCTGCATGAAGAACGCGGCAATGGCGATGGTGGTGAAGTTCGTACCGTGAGACCAGGGCCACAACGCCAGCAGCGAGACGATGCAAGCGCCGATGATGGCATGGCGCCGACCGATTTTCTGGCTGAGGAGGCCAAACAAAATGCCGCCGATGATGGCGCCCGCGTTGAAAATAAGCGCCACATCCGCCATTTCACCATGCGCGAAATGCAGCTGCTTACCCAGGAACAGTTTTACATAAATGTCCTGCGTGCCGTGAGAGAAGAAGTTGAACGCGGCCATCATCACCACGCCGTAAACCACCAGCTTGGCGTTTTTGCGCAGCACCGTGCTCACCGGCACTTTTGCGGGGCGGTGCCGCATGGCCTCAAAGGCCGGGCTTTCCTCAACCTGAGACGCAATGAAAAACACCAGCAGGGCGGGTAGCGCGCCAACAAAGAACATGCCACGCCAGCCCAACGGCCCAAGGCCGAAATCGAACAGCAAGGTTGCCAGGAAGAAACCGAATGGATAGCCCGCTTGCAGCAGGCCGGAGACCCAGCCGCGCCAGTGCTCCGGAATGGTTTCCATGGCGAGCGAAGAGCCAATGCCCCATTCGCCGCCCATGGCGATGCCAAACAGGGTGCGGATGACCATGAAGGCGGTGAACGACCAGGCGAATCCGGTCAGCGCCTCGAAAAAGGAATAAAGCAGCACCACCAGCATGAGAATCGGCTTACGGCCGTAAATGTCCGCCAGACGCCCGAAAATAAAGGCGCCCACCGCGCGGGTTGCCAAGGTGAGCGTGATTGAAAATGCCACCGAATCGACGCTGACACCAAACGCCTTCGAAACATTGTCCAGCGTCAGGATCAGGATGAAGAAATCAAAGGCGTCCAGCGTCCAGCCCAGGAATGCCGCCGCAACGGCGTTACGCGCCCGCCTGGTTTGGACCGTTGATTGGAGTGGCATTCCCTGAATCTCCTGCATGGTGCGGCCGCGTATGGCTGTTTTACGGTCCGCGCACATGCAGGACAACCGCCACGCGCAAATGCGCCACCGCTTGCCCACATATATTCAATGAGATGAATGGTCGGAGTGAGAGGATTCGAACCTCCGGCCCCTGCGTTCCGAACACAGTACTCTAACCAGGCTGAGCTACACTCCGATGCGGCGAGCCTATAGCCGAAGCGGCGGAGGTTCCGCAAGGCCCGCCGCAGCAGGGCCGGAAACCAGACATAATCCGGTTACTATATCAGGCTAAAGCCAGGGTATATCAGGATGTCCTGGCCAGGAGTGAAAGCTGCATGTTAAAGCAAGCACAATGTGCCTGAATTGCGATGCCACCCGCCGCGGTTTTCTGCGCCTTGGCCTAGGAGCCGCGGGCCTGGCGGCCCTTCCCCGCCGTACCCGCGCCGCCGGGCTAAAGCCGCTGATCATGCTCGACCCCGGCCATGGCGGGCACGACCCCGGCGCCATCGCGCCGGATGGATATTATGAGAAGACCATCACCCTCGCCACCGCGCTGGAGCTGCGGGGCGCTTTGCTCGAAACAGGGCGCTACCGGGTGGCAATGACCCGCATGACCGACCATTTCGTCACGCTACAGGGGCGGGTAAATCTCGCGGTGGAGCATCAGGCGGATATGTTTCTTTCCATGCATTGCGACCACCTGCCGGAATCGAATCTTCGCGGCGCCTCCATTTTCACCTTATCCAACAAAGCATCTGACAAATTGGCCGCCGCCGTGGCGCAGGACGAAAACAACGCGGATGGCCCCAGCGGCACCCCGGCCGAGGTTTCGCCGCAGGTGGCGAGCATTCTGGCCAGCCTGGAAACCCGCGCCACCAAAATTGGCTCGGCTACCCTGGCAGATGACATTGCCTCCGCTTTCTCAGCCAGAATTCCACTGCTGCCAGACCCCACGCGCAGCGCCAATTTCGCCGTGCTGCGTGACCCTTCCATCCCCTCCACCCTGCTGGAGATGGGCTGCCTGAGCAACGCCGAGGACGAACGGCGGCTGCGCAACCTTGAGCAGCGCCGCCTGCTGGTGGCACGTCTGACAGACGCTATCGGCCGGTATTTCAGCGACCCTGGGCAGGGCCAGGTGGCCGGCTGAATTGCGAAGCTGTCATTTCTACCGTATCGCCGCTGCTCGAATGAGGTGCTAAGAGCCTCGGCATGTCTGATCAGAACGACGATTTTTCAGCCGGCGAACGGCTGGCCCGCCCTAGCCGCAACGCGCCCCCACCGCGCCGCCCACGCTCGCCCCGGCGTCGTAGCCTCATCGGCGGTATCGTCAGCTTTTTCATCTCCAGCCTGTACCGGCTGGTTTTTCTTGTGGCTGTCGCCGGGATTGTGGTTGCGGGTGGCGCCTTTCTGTATTTCTCGGCAGACCTGCCCAGCATCGAAAGCCTTAAGACCTACAAGCCGCCTCTGGAATCGCGGGTTTACGCATCCAACTTCCAACTGCTCGCAGAGGTGGGCACCCAGCACAGCATCTATGTGCCCTATGACCAGATTCCGCAGGTAGTGCAGAACGCATTCATCTCCGCTGAGGACCGGCTGTTCTGGGTGGAACCGGGCATCAACCCGCTGGCCATTGTACGAGCCGGGCTGACTGACATTGCCCGGATCGGCTCAGGCCGTCGGCCGCTCGGCGCCTCCACCATCACCCAGCAGGTGGTGAAGAACATGCTGCTGGACAACCACATCACCTTCGGGACCAAAATCAAGGAAGCGCTGCTGGCGATGCGCGTTTCCCAGGCGATGAGCAAGCAGCAGGTGCTAACCTTGTACCTGAACGAGGTGGATCTCGGCCAGAACTCCTTCGGTGTTGCCGCTGCCGCGCAAACCTATTTTGATGAGCCGCTCTCGCAGCTCGACATTGCCCAGGCCGCTACGCTCGCGGCGCTGCCAAAAGCACCAACAAGCTACAATCCGTTTTTACACCCGCAGGCTTCTCTGCAACGGCGTAATTTCGTTATCGGCCGGATGCTGGCCGACGGCGTGATTAACGCCGCCCAGGCCGCCGCAGCCCAGGCCGAACCGCTGTTGCCGAAGGCTGGTCAGGCACAGCAAAGCGTGCCGGATGGTGGCTATTTCGCCGATGCGGTGCACGCCCAGCTGGTGCAGCAATTCGGCGAAGATGAGGTGAACACCGGCGGCCTCATTGTGCGCACCAGCCTTAACCCCGCGCTGCAGGAAGCCGCCACCACCGCCGTGCGTAACGGGCTGGAAAGATACGACCGCGACTATGATGGGTGGCACGGGCTTGTTGGCCGCGTTGCCGACCCTGATCTGGCCGCCGATTGGCAAGCCTTGCTGCAGAAGCAATCCACCCCGCCGGGGCTGCGGCATGGCTGGCGCCTTGGCATTGTGCTCGCGGCCACAGAAAATTCGGCGCGGATTGGCACGACAGACCTCAGCTCAGGCACCACCGCGGCTGGCACGCTGCCGCTGGCGAACATGCGCTGGGCCCGTCCATGGGTCCACGGATATATGGCCGCGCGCCCAAGCTCCACGGCGGATGTGCTGCACCCTGGCGACGTGATCATCGTCTCCGGGGACCTGAACGCGCTCTCGCTGGAGCAGATTCCCAAGGTGCAGGGGGCGCTGATCTCCATGGACCCGGCGACCGGGCGCATAGTCGCGATGGTCGGCGGCTGGAGCCATGACGTGAGCCCATATAACAGGGCCATCCAGGCGCAGCGCCAGCCCGGCTCCTCGGTCAAGCCGCTGGTCTATCTCACCGCCATGGAACAGAACATCCAACCTGACGCACAGGTGCTTGACGGCCCCTTCGTGCAGGTGATGCCGGATGGCACGGTTTACCGCCCGGGCAATTATGAGAACAGCTTCCAGGGCCCGGTGCCGATCTTCCATGCGCTGGAACAATCGCTCAACCTCGCCACGCTGCATCTGGCGCGTCAGATCACTCTGCCCGCGATCGCCAAAACCTTCCAGGATTTCGGCATCGTTGACAAAATGCCGCCTTACTTCCCCTCCGCCATCGGCGCCATCGACACCACTTTGTGGAAAATGACCACCGCCTATGCAACGTTGGATCAGTATGGTCGGCTGGTAACACCCAGCCTGATCGACAGCGTCACCAACCCGGATGGCACGGTGCTCTACCAGGCACCGGGCGAGCAATGCGCCAATTGCGTGAACGGTGACCCGAACCAGCCGCCGCAACTCACCACCCCAGGCCAGCAGGTGGCGGATGCGGATTCGGTGTATCAGATGCTCACCATGATGCGCGGCGTGGTACTGCGCGGCACAGGCGTGCCGGCCGTGCAAGGCATTTCCCAGCCCGTGGCCGGCAAAACCGGCACCACCAACAACTTCAACGATGCCTGGTTCATTGGCTTTACCCCTGGTATCGTCACCGGATGCTGGGTGGGCTTTGATACGCCAACCGACCTCGGTGAAAACGAGACAGGTGGCAATGTGTGCGGGCCAATCTGGAACGAATACATGAAGGTGGCACTGAAAAACCAGCCGCCTGTCGATTTCGCGGCACCTGCTGGCATGACCTTGCAGCAAGTGCCTGAGCCAGATGGCCAGATGGTGACGGAGGCATTCAAACCAGGCCAAAGCCCCGGCGCGCAAAACGCCAACGGGCTACTGGGCGGCGGCATGGATAGCCTCGGCGGCTCAGGCAATGGCGGGACGCTTGCCGCGCCGGAAGGCAGCGGCACACCCGGTGCGCCGCCTCTGCCTTCAAGCATCGATAAATCCCTGGGTGGGCTGTACTGAATTTTTGAAAGGCTGAGCTTTTAAGCTCAGCCCTCAAGATCCGCTGAACCAGTTGTAGCCCTGGTCCTCCCAATATCCGCCCGGATACACGTTGGTGACCGCAAGCTGCATGATGGATTTGGGGTTTTTGAAGCCTAGCTTTGTAGGAATCCGTAGCCGCACCGGCGCGCCGAAGGGCGCGGTGAGCGGCGCACCCAGGAAATCCAGCGCCAAAATCGTCTGCGGGTGCAGGGCGGAAGCCATGTCGATGGAGCTGTAATACCCATCTGCGCATTTGAAGCTGACATATTTGCAGCTCGTGTCGGCTCCCACCTGGCGCAGAAACCGCCCCAGAGGCACACCGGACCATTGGCCAATCACCCGCCAGCCTTCCACACACACGAACCGCGTAATCTGCGATTCTTGAGGCAAGGTGCGGAGCTGCCGGAGGCTCCAGGGCGTCTTGTTCTGAATCTGCCCGCCTAGTTCCAGCTTGTAGGTGGCTTCGTCCACCACAGGCGCCTGGTCGATGGGATAGAAGGCGTTGAAGCGCGGCGGGTTGGTGATCTGGTCTGGCCGGAAGGTTGGCGCCAGGGTGTGCGGGTCGAACAAGGCGGCCTGTACGCGGTCGTTCCAGGCGGACATGGCATGCAGGAACTTATCCGCCAGATCCGGGTGGGCCGGGTCTTCGTAATTGCAGCCGCCAAGCGGCGCGGCGGCACCCAGCGCCATGGCGCGGAGCAGGAGAGAGCGGCGGTGGATCATGGCAGGCGTCCTCCGGTGATCATCGGCGGCAACACCTTGGGTACCAACGCCACCAGCAGCAGATGAATAAGAATGAACAGGCAGATGCCTGTCATCGCGAAGAAATGCACATAGCGGGCAATGACATAGCCGCCGAACAGATTGCACAGAAACCAGAGCTGCACCGGCTTCCAGATGGAAAGCCCCGAGAGCACCGCCAGCACTCCTGCCAGAAGCACCCCGGCATAGAGCAGTTTTTGCACCGCGTTATAAACGCCCGTCTCATGCTTCAAATGCAGGCTGAGTGCTGAGCGAAAATCACCCCACACCTCGCGCGGGCGAATGGGAAAGAGCTTTTTATAATGGCCGCTGGCCAGGCTCCAAATCACATAGATCAGCCCGTTGAACACCAGCAGCCACATGCCGGCTAGGTGCCAAGCGATGCCCGCCCCCAGCCACTGGCCCAAGCCAATGGGAAAAGTGAAGCCAAATAGCGGCGAGGCGTTGTATATCTGCCAGCCGCTGCCAATCATGATCACCATGGCGAGGGCATTGAGCCAATGGGTCAACCGCAAAGGCCATGGATGAATGACGCGCCTGCTCATAAGCCGCACTCCGTTTTGTTGGACCTGAATATACACGAAGCTTGCCGCCTTGGCCGTGCCAATCGCAAGGCATCAATTCAATACCCAATCGGCATTGGAGCCCACCGCCGGGCGGGACCATAACCGGGCCATCCGGTGCAGCCGGATTATCAACATAGGAGATCGTCACATGTCGCGTATTCTTACCATTACCGCCTGCGTTCTTTCCCTGGCCAGCGCCGGCGCCGCATTTGCGCAAACCACCAATAATATGGGCCCCAACAGCATGGGCAGCGGCTCGGCCATGAGCCCTAACAGCATGAGCCCCAATAGCATGAGCAGTGGTAGCAGCATGGGCAATGGTTCCGCCATGACCCCGAATTCCATGGGCTCAAATTCCATGAGCAAGGACAATTCCACCATGGCCCCAAGCAACATGGGCAACGGTTCGGCCATGAGCCCGAATTCCATGGGCCATTCCAGCCCCGCACAATAATTGCCAGGGGGGCGCCGCACTGCCTAAGCTTGCATTATGCGGCGTCCCTGCCCGCGAAGGAGGATGAAATCAGCCAGCTGACGGAAAAACTAGCGGAACTGCGTACCAGTCGGCGCGAAACAGCCAGCTGGGACGAAGCCTATCTGCAGATCATCCATACGCTGGAGCGCGAGGGGTTTCACGAAGGCATCTTGGCCGAGGGCGAAACCTTCCCGGATTTCATGCTGCCCAACGCGGCCGGGAGGCTCGTCACGCTGGATGAGCAACTGGCCCACGGCCCTGTGGTGCTGGGCTTCTTCCGTGGCACATGGTGCCCGTTCTGCAAGCTGATGCTGGAGGCGCTGGCTGGTAATATGCCGCGCATCAAGGCCAGGGGGGCCACGCTGCTGGCCTTAACGCCCGAAACGGGCGCCCTGCCCGCCGCCTTGCAGGCTCGGCATGAAAAGCAGTTCGAGGTGCTGTGCGACGTGGATTTCGGCGTCGGGCTGCAGGCTGGGGTGGTTTATAAAATTCCGCCGCTCTACCGGGCCGGTCTGGTTTCTGCCAAGCTTGACATGAGCCTGCGCCATGGCAACGCGGCCTGGTGCCTGCCGGTATCCGCTATTTTTATCATCAGGCCAGATGGCACCATCGCCCGGCGCTTCGTGGATGTGGATTTTACCAAATGGCCGGAACCTGACGAGATCATCAACGCGCTGGAAGGCTTGCGCTGATGGAGCTGACGCAGGTTCGTTATTTTCTGGCCCTTTGCCGCACGCTGAATTTCTCGCGCGCGGCGGAGGAGAGCCATGTTACCCAGCCCGCGTTTTCCCGCGCCATCCAGCGGCTTGAAGAAGAGCTGGGCGGTGCCTTGATCTTTCGTGAACGCACCCTCACCCGCCTGACCGAGCTGGGGCGGGAAATGCGACCGCATTTCGAAACCATGGTGGAAGCCGCCGAGGCCGCGCGCACCCTGGCCGCGGCAAGGCAGAAAAATGTTCCGCGGTCCCTGCGGATAGGGCTTGGCCCCGGCATTCCCGCAACCCCCATCACAGGCCCGGTGGCGGAGATTTTGCGCGTGTTGCCAGGCACGGAAATTCATTTCACCGAGGCACCCTCTGGCACGTTGGTGGACAATATGCTGGCGGACGGGCTGGATTGCGCGCTGCTGCCCGATGAAGCCCCGTTACCCGAGCGGCTGAACCGCTGGCCAATATTTACCGATAGCGCGACATTGATCTGCCCGGAGAGCCACCCCCTTGCCCGGCATAACCAATGCACGCTGGCTGACCTGGAAGGGCAGACATTGCTGCTGGGCGATGGCTGCGGCAGCTTCGGGGAGAGGCTGGCACAGATGGCGGCAACGCCGGTGCGCACGCAGCGGATGAGAGCAAGTGCCGCCCAGATGCAGGAGCTGGTGCGCGCCGGGCTGGGGCTGGCGCTGCTCTCCAGCCGGGCCAGCATTGCCCCACCCCTGGCCGCGCGGGCTTTTGTGGACCCAGTGCTGGAACGGCAAATTCTGCTTACCGCCGTGGCGGGGCGACCCATGAATCAGGCCGCCGCCGGATTTGTGCGGCTCTGCAGGGCGCAGTCCTTCGGCTAGAGTTTGATGGCATAAAATCTGATTTCCCCAGCGATCGCTCTCATGTCTGAGGCCGCCTCTGAATCAACGAAACAGAGGGGATTCAGACTTCAGCGCCGTGCACAAAGCGAATCAAAAATCATTGCACTCTAGAAATCGGCTACCGTGCAGGCATAGCCGGCAGACGACACTTCGCCACAAAAGCGCGCGGCATCAACCGTGTCTGCAAATCCGCTTACGCGCAGGCGGTAGAAGGTTTGGCCCTTTACCTCAGCGACCTGAATATCTGGCGATTTGCCTTGAAACAAAGCTGGCGCAGCGCGGGAGACCTTGCTCCATTGGCTTTGCGCCGCCGACAGGCTGTTCAGCGCGCCCAACTGCACGGCAATGGAGCCAGCCGGACTCGTTGGCACTGGCGCCGGCGCTGTTATCGCGGCGGCCTGCGCTGGAGCGGGTGATGCAGGCGGGGTGGCGACAGGCCCTGGCGTGGAGGAGGATATGGCACCCGGAATAGGCGACGGGCCGGTGTAAGCCGCGTTTGGGTTACTACTTACGGGCGCCGGAGCTGCCGCAGGTGCGGGTGTTGGTGCAGGAGCTGGCGCAGGGGGCGGTGCTGCAACAGGCGTGGGCGCCACAGCCGACGGCGGCACCAGCGGCACGGGTGCGGCAGTGGGCTCCGGTGTGGCGGAGACCGCAGGCGTGGTGAGCACCGGCTGGGTGGGCGGCGGCGGCGGCGGCGGCGCGGGGTTCTGGATGGAGTTGGCGATCAGGGCGGAAAACCCATCCATGGCTTGTTGCACCTGGTCGGGCGGCAAATCGATGGCCAGCACCTGCCGCGCCTCGTCATCGCGCCCGGCAGCTATGAGCGCCGCGGCATAATCCTCCCGGATTTTGGGCGTTGCGCCCTGCCCCGTGGCAAGCGGCCCCAAATATTCCACAGCCTCAGCCCCATGACCGGAAAGTGCCAGAGACAAGCCAAGATTCACCACGGTTCCCGTACTGCCGGGGTTGATGAGAATGGATTGTTGGTAAGGCTGCACCGCTCCTTGGAAATTACCCTGCAAGTCGCGGGCTACACCGAGATCGCTCCATGCTGCGGCATTGCCCGGATCCGCCTTGACGGCGGCAAGAAACGCTTGCTCGGCCGCTGCTGGATCAGATTTCAACAGGCAGCGCCCCAAGCCTGTTTCAGCGGGGCTGGAATTGGCATCGTAGCGCAGCGCGGTTTGATACGCGGCTTGCGCCGGAAGGCAGCGGTTTAATGCGTAATAGGCATCTCCTTCATGGACCAGCGCATCAACATTGTCGGGATTATCCTTGAGCACTGATTGCGAGATGGAAAGCGCCATATCTGGGTCGCCGCCGGAAATGGCGGCATCGGCTACGTTTAGCGTGTCTGGCCCAACATCATTTGCTGAAACAGTGCCTGCCGTGTTGGGCTGCTGCGTGCAAGCCGCCAGCGCAAGCACCAAAATCGCGGGGGCGGCCTGCCGCAGTACTCTGCGGCGAAGACATTCTGAAATTGCAAAGTCGGAAGGGTTCATAATTTTTCTTCTATGGATCTGTTGTTCAATGGTGCAGGCTGTTCATAACATTGATCATGGCCGGGCCGCCAACAATAAGAAACACGCAGGGGAGAATGAAGACGATCATCGGCAGCGTCATTAAAGTTGGTAATTTTCCAGCTCTGTCTTCAAACTTAACCAGAGCCTCAGCGCGCAACTCCGCCGAAAGTGAGCGCAGCGCCTGAGTAAGCGGTGTGCCGAACTGCAGAGATTGAGCTAATGTTGTTGCCAAGCGCTTCAGAACCTCCAGCCCGGTGCGCTGGCCAAGTCCTGTCATCACGCTACGCATGTCAGCGCCAATCTGTAATTCACGGGACGTTTGAAGCAATTCCTGCGCAAGGTTGGGGTTGAGCATCTGAATTTCTTGGGCAACTCGCGCAATTCCGGCCTCCAGCGCCAGGCCGGCATCCGCGCAAATAACCAACATGTCCAATGCATCGGGAACGCCACGTTCAACATTTTCCAGGTGCCGCGTGCGGATATTTGTCGCGATCATTTCCGGCAGCAACATTCCGCCAACTGCGCCGCCCCCGACTTTTAAGCAGAGGCCAAGCAGCCCTGGCATGAAGTGTTTAAGCGAAAAATATAAAATCGTGGGCATCAAGAAAAACAGCAGAATTTTGGCGCCGATAAACAGGCCAATGCCCCTGCCGCCGCGAAACCCGGCCCCCTCCAGAGTGGCTCGCATCTCCTGCAAGGTTTTACGCGAAAGCAGGCCCGAACGGGCGATGAACATGCCAAATGATGACACCAGCCGAAGCAAGAAAGAGCCCTCGGGCTTGACCTCTTCGACAACAGTTTGGCTGCGGCCGTGAATCGCAAGATCCAGCCGTCGGTTCATCTTTTGTGAACGCGCAACCGACCCGGCCAGGGCAACGCCCGCCACCGCAAGAAGCACTAAACATCCGCTCAGTGCGAGCAGGATGTAAATGGCATCGATGCGATTACTTAAGGACATTGCTGATCATGAACTGAATAATGCCCATACCCGCCCCCATGAGCAGAACTGCAGCGCCTAACACGGCCTGGCCGCTGGATGTGTCGAACAAAATCTTGATGTAGGATGGTTGCATCCAGAACAGCACGCCGCCGGCAAAGAATGGCAGCACGGTGAGAACCATTGAGCCCATGCGCGCTTCAGCGGTGAGCGCGTAGCCGCGTGACTTTAGCGCCACGCGCTTGCGGATGACGTCCGCCAGTGTTTCCAGCGTTTGGGTAATGCCGCCGCCCGAGCGCGACTGCAAAGTGATCGCGGTGGCAAAAAATTGATATTCCGTGAGCTTGATGCGCTCCGCCAACTCGCGCAGGGCAATATCAAGCGGAATGCCGATGCTGACCTTGTCGGCGAGGATGATGAACTCCCGTTTCGTCGGCTCCAGCGCATCACCACTCACAGTGCGCAACGCCTCGCCCATGGGGATGCCAACGCGCACACAACGGACGATTGTATTCAACGCATCGGGGAATTGTTCTATCAGCTTTGCATTGCGGCGATTTTTGAACCAGTTGAACGCAAAACGGTCCAGCATATACCAAAGCACGGGGGAGCCAAAATACTTTACGATCAGCCAGATTTTCTGGTGATGCCCGAGAGGGTGCGAGGCTAACCACATGATCGCCGCCATGGCCAGGAAAGCCAAAGGCGGCACCAGCCACCATTTGATCGGATAGGTTTCCGCCTGTTGTAAATCCACACCAATCAGGCTGGCGGCGCGCTCCTTTAGCTCGTCGATCCGCGAGGTCGTGCGAACCAGGCTAAGTTCTTCGTCCACCGTGGTAATCGGCTGCGCCTCTGACACCGTCGCCCGCCTGATCCGGCCTTGCAGCTTCGTCTCACGGTCATGACCAGAGATGATCCAGGCCGTTACCCCTACGGTTGCCAAAGTTAGAAGAGCGACCAGGACGAGCAGCAGGAACAACTCGTGCGGCATTAAACCTCCTCCAGCGCTGCCATCCAGGCGCGGTCCAGCCCGAAATACTGCAGGCGCTCGATGAAGGAGGATCTGATGCGGCTGACTTCGTAGCGGCCCGTCAGCCGGCCATTCGGGGTCTCGCCGGTAATTTCCAGCTTAAAGATGTCGTTAAGGAGCTGGGTTTCGCCTTCAATGCCGGCAATCTCTGTTACCTGCACAACCCGGCGGCCGCCGTCGCGCTGGCGCTCCACCTGGATGATCAGGTTTACCGCAGCGCAAACCTGCTGGCGGATGGCACGCGGTGTTAGGCCCATGGAAGACATCTGCACCATGTTCTCAATACGAGAAAGCGCATCACGCGTGTTATTGGCGTGGATGGTCGACATCGAGCCGTCATGGCCCGTGTTCATCGCCTGCAACATGTCGAATGCTTCGGCGCCACGGGTTTCGCCGATGATGATGCGGTCTGGACGCATACGCAGCGCATTTCTAACCAGATCTCGCGCCGTAACCTCACCTTTGCCTTCCAGGCTCGGCGGCCTTGTTTCCAGCCGCACCACATGCGGCTGCTGCAATTGCAGTTCGGCAGCGTCTTCCACGGTTACAATACGCTCCGTCGCGTCGATAAAGCGTGAGAGCGCATTCATCATCGTTGTTTTACCCGAGCCCGTACCCCCGGAAACAATAATGTTAAGGCGGCAGCGCGCGGCAATTTCCAACACCCGGGCAATAGGGGGAGTCATCGCGCCAAACTCGATGAGCTTTTTAAAGTCGATCGGCTTTTTGGAGAATTTACGAATGGAGATCGACGGACCATCAATGGCCAGCGGCGGTAAAACAATGTTCACGCGGGAGCCGTCTTTCAGGCGGGCGTCGCACATTGGGCTCGATTCATCCACCCGGCGCCCGATGGAGGCCGCGATACGCTGGCAGATATTGGTCAGATGCGTCCAGTCCCGGAAACGAACCGGAACCTGGTGAAGCTTACCGGATCGTTCGATGAATACGTGATCCGGCCCGTTGACCATGATATCGTTGATCGTCTCATCCAGCAGCAACGGCTCAAGCGGCCCCAGCCCAAGCATGTCGTCAACCAACTCGGTTGCCAAGGCGCGTTGTTCGCGGCCATTGAGCTGCACCCGTTTATCCGTGGCAAGATCTGAGATCAGCCGCTCCACCTCGATCAGCAGCCGCTCGGGAGGCAAAGCCGCCACCGCTGTCGCATCCATACGCGCCAGGCAAAGATTACGCAGCTCGGAAATTTCAGCCCGGACAGAAGCACCCGTATCAAGCGGAATGCGCGAGACTTCGGCCTGCTGCGGCAAAACCGCATGTGCTGCTACGGACGACACGGGGGCGGGCTCGATTTCCTCGCGCCGCCGCCGCCCAAAGACCGGAACGCTCTCCGTCATCGCAGTTATCTCCCCCGCAAGCCCAACACCTTGAACATGCCCGCCACGGAGCTGCTGGTGCGGCTTATCGCCGCCCCGTCTTCATCCCTGCCGGCGACAAAGCCGATTTCTCTGGACAGATCCCATATAGCTTGCCGGAAAGGCCCTTTGACCGTGACCGCGGGCTCACCAAAATTGGCACTCTCATTCAATTGTTTTGGAATATCCGGAATCGAAACGTCGATCTTGACCTTCAACGCCTCCTCAATTTGCTTGCGCGTTAAGCCACCTGGCCTGCCATGGCGGTTTAGAACCACGGTGGGGCTTTGCGGCTGCCAGGGCCCGTTGGGCAAGCCAAGCAGGCGCAACGTATCGCGCACAGAGGCAAGCGATGGCTCCATAACGATAACGCGATGATGCGCAAACTCAATGAGCTCCCGGTTGCACGCCATCGGCAGGTAGGGCACATCCATGACAATAAAATTATACCGGACACGCAATGCCTCAATCAGCCGGCGGGCGGCACCTGGGGCATAATTCATGGGTTCGGTCAGTTTTTCTTCAGACGCCAGCGCGTGCAGGCGTTCTGCCACGGGCTGGGCTGCGCGCTCGATAAACAGCGGATCAATCCGGTCTGGTGTTTCCAGCGCCATGCGCAAGCCGGGCCCGGTTTTGCCGCCCAGCAGCAAGGCGCCAGAGCCCATATGGATATCTGATTCAACAAATACCGTATGCCGCTTTGCTGAAACGCCCAGCATCCAGGCAAGATTGCCCGCCACGGTTGTTGCGCCCGCACCGCCACGCGCGCCGATAATCACCACCACCCGGCCGCCACGCGCCGCATCTTGACCCAGGGCTTTGCGGGTGATCAGTGGCGAGAAATGCCGTGCCACGGCTTCGCGTGTGATGGGCTTGAAGAGATATTCCATAACGCCCATGCCGCGGGTGATGTGGCGGTAGAAATCAACCTCCGCACTATCGCCGATCACCAAAACCCGCACGCCAGGCTCTACCACGTCAGAGAGTTCACCGAGCGCCTGCAACGGCTGTTCCTCACCAGCGATATCGACAATCAGCACTTCAGGCGTTTGCAGCTTGGCCATTGCGGCAATGGCGGTGCGCACGGTACCCCGCCGGATATCCATTCCCCCCGTGGTTGCCTCACTCAGGCTATCGCGCAGAACCTGCTCGCTTGCAGGATCGTTGACAAAGGCGAGAACCGTCAGCCGGTCCGGCCGACTGCTAACACCGTCTTCAGAGAGACTGCCAAAAGGGCCCTGACTGCTCATGCTGCGCCCTTTCCGTCTACATTACCGTGCCCCTGCATCAACTGCCTCCGGTAAACGACGCGGCCGGTGAGACCGGAGTGATTGTGGTCTGAATACCTGTTGCGCTGCCGCCACTGGTTGCCTTCTCCACGCCGCCAACAGCGATAACGCCGTTAACACCAGATTCTGACTCTCCGCTGATCAGATCTGACTTCTGCGCAGCCTGCTGCGCGATCGTCTCGTTTGCAGCACCGGTCTCGGACCATGCGCCAGGGCGGTTAAACGGGTTAAAAGCACCCTGACAACCCGACAAGCCCAACAACGCGGCGCAACACAGCAGGAAAAAACCAAAACGGTTGGAATTTAGTTGCATCATTGCACAATGAACCCCGCATCACCTGGAATGCTGGCTTTCGCCGTGTCTATTCCATTATCTCTCAAAAGTAGAATACGTTGCAAATCGTTTGGTGGTGACCAGCCATCGTCGGGCGAGGCAAGCGAATTGGGATTGTTCACCGGATTCACAATATAGGGTGTAACGGTAATCACCAGCTCCTGCTGTTGCCGCTGGAACGCATCACCACGGAACAGCGCGCCTACGATCGGGATCTCAGAAAGGCCGGGCAGGCCGTTATCCACTTGGTTTGTCGTGTCTTCCAGCAAGCCCGCTATGGCCATGCCCTGGCCGGAGCCCAGAATAACGGTTGAGGAGGCGGCGGTAACATTGAGCGATGGCACCGAGAAAACCTCTGAAGAACCAGAGGATGATACAATCGCGGAATTGGCGGTGTTAAGTGAACTGATCTGCGGCGAAACCTGGAGCGCGATGCGCCCGTCCGAAAAAACAGTTGGGACGAAAGAAAGCAGTACACCATAATTCTTAAAGGTGACGGTCACTGTATTGTTGTTGCTTGAAACCGGTATCGGAAATTGACCGCCAACCTGGAAGTTTGCCTGGGTTCCGGAAAGTGTGGTGAGCGTCGGTTCCGCCAGAATATGCGCAAGATTATCCGTGGCGAGCGCGTCGATAATTCCTTCAAAGTTTCCACCGGGAAATGAGGCGGTAACGCCAATTTGCCCTTGGGTAGTGGTGGACAGTGAACTTGCCGCGGAGGCGGAGGCACCCGCGAGACCCAGCAACCATTTGCCTGAAAGAACGCTTCCGGCCGCCGTCCAGTTTATACCCAGCTCGCGGGTGACGTTGCGCGACATTTGTGCGATGCGCACCTTCAGCTCAACCTGAATAGGCTCCTGTACGGTAAGATCATTGACAACCTTACCCGGTGCGATGAGATTGGCTTGGTTGACGATGCTGTCAGCGTCCTCGGCGTTGTCAACCGAGCCGTGGAGTACCATGCCACCCGGCTCTGATTCAGCCGTAACCCCGTTTCCTGGCACGGCGATTTGTGACTGGCTTTCAATCCGCCCGCTGCTATACGCCGAAGGGTTCACCGTTACTGAATATTGCGCGATACGATCACCAGAGGCATCCGTGGCGACCACATCGGTCTCACCTGGGGTTTTGCCAAACACAAACATTGTGCCCGGGCTGGCAGGGCGCACAGAGGCGATTGAGTCGTCTGCCACGAAAAGATTTGCGACCGGACGCGGCAATTTGATGAGCTTGCCTTGACCTTTGGCAAGCTCAAGGCTGCCATAATAAGCCGGAGGAATAACCTGTGCCTGACCGCCCATCGCCGCCGCATCAGGGCCGCCGCCGGTTCCACCGGGCTGCGCCGCGATGGCGGGGCCCGCCAGAAGCAGACCCAGGATTGAAACAGTGGGAGAAACCCGCATTAGAATTTAAACTCCCCGCTATTGTCTGCTGAAATAACATTGACTGTTGTTACAGGTTGCTGAGTTGGCTGTGCCGCTGAAAGTGCCGGCGAAACCTGCCCTGCGTAAACCGGCAGGGCCGGGGCGCTTGCAGCGGACTTGGTATTCTGGGCGGAATGCACAATCAGGGACAATTTGCCAAGATTAACCGCGACAAGGCAGCGCGCGGCCTGCTCCTGCGTTACCTCCAGGGTTACCGTGGATGCCGGCGGCTGGCTTGTGTTGGCATTGGCGCTGCTTGCGTCTTTGATAAGCTCAGAGCCCGTCGCGATAACCCGGACATCACTCAACACCACTTCCGCGGCGATGCTTTTTGCATCAGGCGCGCCCGCGATATTCTGGGTCAGCAATACGTCGACCCGATCCCCGGGCCAAATCAAACCATCCGCGCCGGTCACGCTGTCCACCGCCACGGTAACGGCCCGCATGCCAGGCTCTAACACAGCGGCAAGAAACCCGTGGTCCCCGGGGTGAATAACCCCATCAGTGGTGATCATGGCACCTTGGGCCAGGGGGGCTTTAACCATAGCGCCGGTAAGCGAGCTCCGGTTTTGCGGCGTGTCCTCAATTGCGCCGGCCGGCACGGCGGCGATCGACATGCTCGCGCTGGAGATCTCATTGGGTTGGATCAACGATCCGCCCGGCAGAGGCACCGCCGCCACAAGAATTTCCTCGGTTACGGGCGCCACAGCAACCGGCGCCGCCTTGTGGCCTTGATTTAGAATGGAATAGCCAAACATCACCACCGCGGCCAGCGCGGCGATTAGAACGGCAAAGATGCCAAGGCGGAAAATCATGAGCGACCTATGATTTCAAAATCTGTGGTAGAAGCACCGAGAACGCACCGCCGGCGATGGCGCAGGCATAAGGCAGCGGTGCCCGGCGCTTAATGCGCCAAAGCTCCGCTCTCAAAAATCGGCGAAAATGAGAACCAGCCCTGGACGCCACCGGCTTGCTCACGGCCAGGGAGAGCAAGAGGTAAAGCACCGCCAGAGCGCCTCCAAGCAACAGCACATTTGCAAAAAACGTGAATTCTAGCGTGACCGAGGGCGGGATAAGCAACACCGAGGCGGCCCAAAGCTTCACATCACCGCCGCCCATCAGCCCCGCCAGCCAAACGGCGAATAGCAGCAGGAACATCACCAGGGCGGCAGCCAGTGCAAGGAAAAGAGTATGGTCTAGAAGCCTGAGGGTAGCGCCGATCAGCAGCAGCACAAGCGACACAGAATTCGGGACGGTTCGCACCGCAAGATCATGAAGCCCAGCCAAAAGAAGCAGGGCGAATGCAGCGCATGTCATCAAGACGATCATACTTGTCTCGATATATTGAGGTTTAGCACCATGTTAATAGTCCCGCTCTGTTAATCGAGCACATTCAAAGCCTACCCCGCACCCTCCGCTTCGGATGTTATCTAACTTTATCGAATCGCTTATAAACTCACCCTGTTAAGGCAGAAAACAATGCACATTAAAAGAAAATTCTAGCTTAATTTTTCAGATTTTTTGCGAATGTGACTGCTTCCACACCACAACCTTAAGACAAAAAAGCAGCCGCCCGGAAACCCGAGCGACTGCTTCAGCAGACGATGCTTCTTGGAATTAGAGCTCGGAAGCAACCGAGTTAAACGTGTTGGCTACGCCCTTGCCCAGGCCAGTCACGGCGGCGATAATCACCACGGCGATCAAAGCGGCAATCAAAGCGTATTCAATCGCGGTAACGGCGCGATTGTCGGCTTTGAGGTGGCCAAATTTCAAGGTCGCCAAAGAACGAAGATAAGAAACCAGCATAGCAACAATCCTTTCAGAGCATTAACCTAACCGTTAGCCATATGCCACCTAGACCCCAAGCCCTTAACAAAAACTGAACTCGCTGCCCGTGCCATCATTCCAATACGGATAAGCACAATTCATTAGAATCAAGACGTTTTGTCAAACAATGTTTTCACATTCACCAACAATTATATGTGAACAAATGGCTTGACGGGCCGGAATGTCTGCAATCTTACGTCGCAAGCCCCTCAAGCCGAAGCTTCCGCAGGGCCAGTTGGCACCGCAAGATTAAGAATATTCCTCTTCTTCGGCGCGAATCAAAGAAAATATTTCTTATTTTATGAATAAATAAGAAGATTATTGCACCCGTCTTTTGGCTGAATTTTACGTAATAAAGGTCTACAGTTCTGATGCAACCGAGTTAAATGAAACGGCCAACTCGGGTCCAATTTTGGAAACACTGCCAACAATCGCCAGAACAATAAGCAAAGCGATAAGGGCATACTCAACGGATGTCACGGCCCGTCTGTCCTTGCACAGGGCCCGTAAGCCGCACAGGGCCACCTGTATCACCCCTGCATAAAGCATGACGAAACTCCCCAACTGGCCAAAATGCCGACCGCCAAGCATTCAAAAAACATATCGAGCCGCATATGTAACGTACTGGCTGCCTCCCAGCATAGGCCCCTCACGTAAACGTGTAAAAAACCATGGCGCCGTTCAGCTCGGGTTTGTGCGCCACGCCTCTGCCATGGTATGACCCGCCGCGCCAGCCCCCGTTGGCTAATTGGATAAGCTCCGATCCTTCTAAGTTCGTTTATGCAGGTTCGAGTCCTGCCGGGGGCGCCAATCTAAAAGTTAGC